>NZ_JBEZGJ010000007.1:0-95403 GCF_040649965.1 Micromonospora sp. NPDC048843 | reverse complement strand
GGGCCCTTCGACGCTCTGCGGCTCGTACTTGATCTGCCCGCAGTCGGGCACCCGGCCCTGCGCGCAGAGCGCCTGCCGGCTCGGTGGGGCGGAGTTCGGGATCAGCTGGCTGGTGCCGGCGCTGCCGGCACTGACCGCCTGCTCGTCGACGTACGCGAAGATCCAGCCCGACCCGTCAGTGGTCCCGACACCCCGGTGCCAGAAGTTGAAGACCTCCCAGTCATCGATTGCGGGGGCCGAAGCAAGGATCGGCTTCGATCCGGCACCGGTCGCCGAGACCCACTTGCCGTTGGCCAACGAACGCAGGCCGAAGTAGCCGTAGTAGTCCAGATCGAACAGCTCGAACTTCTCCCAGGTACTCACCGACGCGACCAACGGGATCAACGGCTTGCTCCCGGCACCGTCGGCGGAGACGTACTTGCCGCTGACGGCCGATTTGAAGCTGACGATCAGGTTCGTTTCGAGGTCGAACTTCTCCCAGGTGCTGGCGTTCACCGCGCTGGCAACCAGCGGGCCACCGTTGTTGGGCGCACTGACGTACTTGTTGTTGACGGTGGCCTTCAGGCTCACCGTGCCGTCGATCTGGTGAACCAGCTGGAACCTCTCCCAGGTGCTCACCGACGTGGCTGTGGCGATCAGTGGCTTGCTGCCGGCACCGGTGGCGCTGACGTACTTGCCGTTGACGTTCGCCCGCAGTGCGACCAAGCCGTTGCCGGCGTCGACGATGTCGAGCTTCTCCCAGCCGCCCAGCACTGGGCCGACGGCGGCCAGAGGCTTGCTGCCCGCGCCGTCAGCGGAGACGAAATAGCCGTTGGAACGTGCCAGCAGGCCGTGCGAGGTGCGCGCCGGAGAGAGGGCCGACGCGACGTTGAGCAGACGGTCCACCCCGCCCTGCGGGTTCAGCACCGCGCCAGCGAGCCCTCGGGTCACGATCGTGTTGCGCACCTGCGACGGGGACCACGTCGGGTTCGACTGAAGCAGCAGCGCAGCGGCTCCGGCCACGTGCGGCGCCGCCATCGAGGTCCCGCTGGAGGCCACCGACCCGTCGGTGGTCCCGTTTGCCGCCGAGACGATGTCCACGCCCGGAGCCCAGACGTCGACACACGGACCGTAGTTCGAATCGAATACCTCGGTCACGGCCCGACGGTCGAACCTGTCGGTGGCTCCGACGGTGATCGCCGCCGACACCCTGGCCGGGCTGTACGCGCAGGCATCGTCTGCATCGTTGCCGGCGGCCACCGCGTAGGTGAGACCGGTGGCGATGGAGTTGCTGACCGCGTTGGGGATCGCCGGGTAGTCCGGGTTATACGGCGCGCCGAGGCTCATGTTGACCACGGCAGGCTTCTGCGCATTGGCGGTCACCCAGTCGATCCCGGCCAGGACCTGCTCGGTGGTGCCAATACCACCGCAGTCGAGGACCCGGACGGCGACCAGGTTGACGTTCTTGGCCACGCCGTATTTGGTGCCGCCGACGGTGCCCGCCACGTGCGTGCCGTGACCGTCGCAGTCCTGCGCCACATTGTCCTGGTCGATCGCGTCGTAGCCGTACGAGGCACGGCCACCGAAGTCGCTGTGGTTGATGTCGATGCCGGTGTCCACGATGTACGCCTTCACCCCGGCACCGGTGTTGGGGTAGGTGTAGCTGCCATTCAGCTTGGGCGAAACCTGATCGATCCGGTCCAGGCCCCAGGAGGGGGGCGCGCTCTGCGTTCCGCTCTTGTGGAAGCGGATCACCGGCTCGACGGATGCGACATCCGGGTCGGCGGCCAGCCGGCCGGCCTGCTTCGCGGTCATCGCGGCGGAGTAGCCATTGAGGGCGTTGCTGTACGTCCGACGGATGCTGCCGCCGTTCTCCTTGGCCAGAGCCGAAGCGGCGGCCTTGATTTTGGCCGGGGTGGTCTTCTTGTCCTTGAGGACCACGATGTAGCGATCCGGTACGACCTCGGCGGGCTTGGCCTTGGCCAACCGGCCGTCCTGCTTGGGAGCGGTCAACTTGCTCGCGGGCTTCGGCGCCAGCGGAGCGGTCGGTTCGGCCATGGCGGCCCCACCGGTCGCAGCGGTGACGATGATGGTTGCGGAGGCGAGAGCAAGGCTCGCCACCGCCGAGCGGCGTATTACGCCACGGCGTTTCACTAGGTGATCTCCCCGTTTGGTCGTCGCCCGTCCAATCCGGAGGGCCGGACGGGCGGTGGGGTCGGCGGCGGTGTCGATGCACCGGTAGCCGACGGACGCCCAGACATCATGGACGACGATGAAAGCGCTACACCTCAGCCATTCGGTCGATCCGCTCGCGTTTCGTCGGCGAGCGGACAGCTGTGGTCTGCATCGTCCTTCATCGCCGTCGGTTACGTCCCGCAAGTGACGGCTCCCGCCACCCCACGGCAGATCGCGCTACAGGACCAGCATCGAGGTTGAGCGCGTCAGCCGAGGATGCCCTCGGCGCGGGCCCAGCGCAGCAGCTCCGCCTCGGCGGCGTCGCGGTCCAGCGGGCCGTGCTCGAGGCGTTGCTCCTTGAGGTGCTTCCAGGCCCGCCCGACCACCGGCCCCGGCGGAACGCCGAGCAGCTCCATGATCGCGTTGCCGTCCAGGTCGGGTCGAACCCGCGCCAGGTCTTCCTCCGCCTCGATCCGGGCGATCCGATCCTCCAGCGCGTCGTAGTCGGCCGCGAGCTGGGCGGCCTTGCGCCGGTTGCGGGTCGTACAGTCGGAGCGGGTCAGCTTGTGCAGACGGGGCAGCAGATCACCGGCGTCGGCGACGTAGCGGCGCACCGCCGAGTCGGTCCACTCGCCCCGCCCGTACCCGTAGAAGCGCAGGTGCAGCGCGACCAGCGCGGTCACCTGCGCGGTCACGTCCTTGGGGTAGCGCATCGCCTTCATCCGGGCCTTGGTCAGCCGGGCGCCGACCACCTCGTGGTGGTGGAAGCTGACCCGGCCGTCGGACCCGACCGCCTTCGTCGCCGGCTTGCCCGCGTCGTGCAGGAGGGCGGCCATCCGCAGGATGAAGTCGCAGCCGTCCTCCTCGTAGGAGACCGCGTTCTCGACGACGGTCAACGTGTGCTCGTAGACGTCCTTGTGCTGGGCGTGCTCGTCGATCTCCAGCTTCAGCCCGGTCAGCTCCGGCAGGAACCGCTCGGCCAGCCCGGTGTCGACCAACAGCCGCAACCCGGTGATCGGGTCCGCGCCGCAGAGCAGCTTGGTGAACTCGTCGCGGATCCGCTCGGCGGTGATCCGGTCCAGGTCGGCGGCCATCTCGGTCATCGCCAGGTGCACGTCCGGGTGGACGGCGAAACGCAGCTGGGCGGCGAACCGGGCGGCCCGCAGCATCCGCAGCGGGTCGTCACCGAACGACTCACCAGGCGTGCTCGGGGTACGGATCACCTTTGCCGAGAGGTCGGCCAGCCCGCCGTGCGGGTCGGTGAACCGGTGCTCCGGCAGGCTGACCGCCATCGCGTTGATCGTGAAGTCGCGCCGCTTCAGGTCCTCGTCGAGGCTGGTGCCGTACACCACCACCGGGTTGCGGGTGACCTGGTCGTACGACTCCGCGCGGAAGGTGGTGATCTCCAGTCGGAGGCCGTCGCGCTGAGCGCCGATGGTGCCGAACTCCCGACCGGTCTCCCAGATCGAATCGGCCCAGCCCTTGATGATCCGCAGGGTCTCGTCGGGGTGCGCGTCGGTGCAGAAGTCGAGGTCATCCCCGAGTCGTCCGAGCAGGGCATCCCGCACCGAACCGCCCACCAGGTGCAACTCGTGACCGGCGCGGACGAAGCGGCGGCCCAACTCGTCGGCGACCGGGGACACCCGGAGTAGTTCGGCGACGGCGTTGCGCTGCGCGGCGGTGAGTTCGCGGCGGTCGGCGGCGTGAGGAGCGGAGGCTTCGGACATGGGATCGCCAGCTTATCGGGCCCAGGTGTGATCCGATCCGCCGGGCGCGGGTAACGGGTGGGGGTTGACTATGGTCTGTGGCGTGCGGGTCGGTGTCCGACTCGACGTACCCCTGGGAGGCTGGAGATGAGCGGCGGGCTCTACCGCAGCGCCAACGCCGCGAATGATGGCGGCCCCGGCCCCGGTGCCCGTCCCGGGGACGGCGCCACGTTCATCTCCGCCGAGCCGCTGAACCAGCCGGCCATGGAGTCGACAGCGCCGCCGCAGGAGCAGGTCGGCGAGGCGAGCGCGGCGACCAACAGTGCGGTGATGGCGATCGGCAGCCTGGTCAGCCGGGGCACCGGCTTCCTGCGCACGTTGGCGTTGACCGCCGCGCTGGGCGGGGCGCTGGTGGGTGACGCGTACACCACCGCGCAGATCCTGCCCGGCATGGTCTACGAGTTCCTGCTCGGCGGCATCCTCACCAGCGTGTTGATCCCGGTGCTGGTCCGTCGGCGCAGGGTCGACACCGACGGTGGACAGGCGTACGCCCAGCGGCTGCTGACCCTCGCGGTGCTGACCCTGGCGGGAGCAGCCCTGCTGGCCGTGCTGTCGGCCGGCCTGCTGACCAAGCTCTACGCCGGCGACAACACGGGCGACGACTTCCGGGACCTGGTCAAGGCACTGTCGTACCTGATGTTGCCGATGATCTTCTTCACCGGTCTCAGCGCGCTGATCAGCGCAGTGCTCAACACCCGGGGGCACTTCGCCGCGCCGATGTGGGCGCCGATCCTGAACAACATCGTGGTGATCGCCACCGCGGGTCTGTACATCGCGATCTTCGGCGCGAAGATCGTCAAGCCGGAGGACATGACCACCGGCCGGATTCTGCTGATCGGTGGCGGCACCCTGGTCGGCGTCGCGATCCAGGCCGCCGGGCTGCTGCCGGCGCTGCGCAAGGTCGGCTTCCGGTGGAAGTTCCGGTTCGACTTCCGCACCCTCGGGCTGCGCGAGCTGGGGCGTCTCGGCGGCTGGATGTTCTGTTACGTCGCAGTGAGCCAGGTCGGCCTGATCGTGCTGTTCAACCTGCTGAACCGGGCAGGTAAGGAGAACGCGGCCGGTCCGCTGATCTACAACAACGTGTTCCTGCTGCTGATGATGGCGCACGGCATCATCGCCGTTTCGATCATCACGGCGCTCATGCCGCGGATGAGCGCGGCCGCCGCCGATGGCCGGTACTCCGATGTCGCCGCCGACCTCTCCCGAGGCACGCGCACCGTCTCGGCGGTGCTCGCCCCTATCGCGGTCTGCTATGCGGTACTGGCGACTCCGCTGGCCGTGACGCTGTTCCGCTACGGCGCGTTCACCGACGAGAACGCGGCGGACACCTCGCTGGTGCTGCTCCTGGCGGCGCTGGCACTGGTGCCGTTCGCAATCAGTCAGCTCTTCACCTTCGCCTTCTACGCCCTGCCGGACACCCGCACCCCGGCGCTGATCAACATCCCGGTGGTCGCGCTGCGGATCGGCGTGCAGGTGGTGCTCTACGTCGCCTTCGCCGCTCACTTCGCCGCGGCCGGGATGATGATCGGCAACGCGGTGTCCTACCTGGCGGCCGCCTTCGCCTCCGCGTGGCTGCTGCGGCCCCGCGTAGGCCGGATCGGGATGGGCGCCATCCTGCGCACGCTCGGCCGAGTGGCGGTCGCCGCGTTGGGGGCCGCCCTGGTCGGCCTTCTCGTCGTGAGCCTTCTGCCTGGCGGCGACAGGCCAAGTTGGATGCAGGCTGTCGTGCAGCTCGTGATCGGCGGCGTGGTGATCGGCGGGACCTATCTGGGTCTGGCCATGCTGCTGAAGATCGGTGAGATCACCGAGGTGGTCGGGATGGTTCGCCGCCGTCTCGGTCGCTGAACGTCCGCATTCGATTACAACAAGTTGGCACTCATACCGAATGTGACTACGGATCACCAGGCTGGGGATGCGCCTGTGGATAACTCCGCGATTCGCCGGTCAACCGCCGCTTCGGCCTGTGGATAACCAACCGTACGGCTGAGGGTGGCGACCCGATCGGTGGGAACGTACGAGGCAGCGCGAGCGCCACGCCAGCCCAGCCCCGGCGTCGGTCACTTGCGGTGAAGCCGTAGATTAGCTAGTACATGTGCCAGCAACGTGGCTGACAACGGTCGTAACCGGACGAGCTCTTCGACTGCCGGAAACCCCGCCAGGTACGGCGGGAAGATGACATGTCGGAGAGACGGGCAACCCGGGTAAGGTCGCTCTCGACGGGTACGGCAGGGGCCGACGCTGGGCGTCGACACCGGTCGGCCGGTTCCTTCAACGGCAGAGCGGGAAGCCACATGCCCAGCAGTTCGGGTTCATCGATCGACACGATCACCGAGGGAGGACGGGTGACCCAGGTCGGCGAGGGTCAGGAGGCGGACGAAAGCGCTCCTCCGGTCATGACCTTCGGTGCTCCCACGGCCGGTGAAGTCCTCGCCGAGCGGTACGAACTGGTTGAGCACATCAACAACGACAGTGCGGGTCGGCTGGTTTGGCGCGGGGTCGATGTCATCCTGCGCCGTCCCGTTGCCGTGGTGCTGCGTTACCCGGGTGGCGACTCCGCCACCGAGATGCTTCAGGCCGCCGTCGCGGCCAGCCGGGTCATCCACCCCAACCTGGTCGGCGTCTACGACGCGATCGACGAGGCCGACCGGGCGTACGTGGTGCGCGAGTGGGTCGACGGGCAGTCCCTGCGGGACCTGGCGACCGACGGCCCCCTGGACCCGGCTCGGGCCACCGCGATCGGCAACGCCGTCGCGAGCGCGCTCGCCGCGGTGCACGCCACCGGCATGGTGCACGGCAACGTCCACCCCGGCACCGTCATGATCAGTGATGAGGGCCGGGTGGTCCTGGCCGACGCCCGCACCGACGGCGCCGACAGCCAGGAGAACGACATCCGGGCGGTCGGCGGTGTCCTCTACTTTGCGCTGACCGGCTCCTGGCCGCACGCGGAGGCACCACTGCACGGCGCCACCGCCGGCCACGGCCGCGCCGCCATCCCGGACGCTGTTCGGGACGCCGGGGGTGCCATCGCGGCACCGCGCCAGGTTCGGGCGGGCGTTCCTGCGTACCTGGACGACCTGACCATGGACCTGCTCGACGCCGAGATCGCGCCGCCGTCCTCCGACGTGCTCGCCGCGGAGTTGGCGCGACTCGACGTGCCGGCCGAGGATGAGCACTACCTCGACAACAGCGGGCCGCTGCGGTTCGCCGCGGAAACCGGGGAAGAGCCGTCACCGCTGGCTGCGGCCGGGGGCCGCAAGGTCGCCGTAGGCATCGCTGGTCTGCTGGCCGTCGCCCTGGTCGGTCTGCTGATCGGGATCATCGCCTTGGGTGGCGACGACGAGGACCCGCAGTCCAACCCGGTCGCCGCGCCGACCTCCAGTGCTCCGGCCGGCGACGCCACCCCGGCCGCCGCGACGGCCCGCAAGCTGACAGTCAAGAGCGTCCGGATCATCGACCCGGACAGCAAGGACCGCAGTGAGGTCGACGGCGCCGAGAAGGTCATCGACGGTGACGAGGACAAGGGCTGGGAGACCGAGACCTACCGGGACCGGCCCAACTTCGGCAACCTGAAGAAGGGCATGGGCGTCTGGATCGACCTCGGCCAGCCGCACACAGTCAAGTCGGTGCAGGCAGTGCTGTCGGCCACCAACGCGTCCGCCCAACTGCTCGCCGGCACCACCAACCCGCCGTCCAGCTCCAACGGTGACAAGCAGTTGGTCGCGAGCTACAAGTCCGCCATCGGCCAGCCGTTCGAGGACCACGACGGCACCACCATGACGTTCAACGGCTTCGACGCCGACCAGAAATACCAGTACCTGCTGTTCTGGATCACCGAGCTGGCTCCGGCCGAGGGTGGGTTCAAGCTGGGGGTGCAGGAGATTACGGTCCAGGGGTCGTGAGCCGGGCACCACGATCCGGGCATCGCACGCACTGGCCGCGGTGATGGACGAGCGCGCCGCCGCGAGGGACCTGGAGCTGCTGCGCGCGCACGTCGCCGGGGACCGGGACGCCTTCACCGAACTGTTCCACAGGCACCGGGACCGGTTGTGGGCGGTGGCCCTGCGGACGCTCGGCGACCGCGAGGAGGCAGCCGACGCACTCCAGGACGCCCTGCTGTCGGCGCATCGGGCGGCGGCCCGCTTCCGTGGCGACTCCGCCGTCACCACCTGGCTGCACCGGATCGTGGTAAACGCCTGCCTGGACCGGATCCGACGCCGGCAGGCGCACCCCACAGTGCCGCTACCCGACGGCAACCGGGCCGACGACGGCACCGGCGGGCTGGAGCCGGCGGCACCGGCAACAGACCACGACACAGTGCTGGTGGTCCGCGAGGCGCTCGCCGCGCTGCCTTTTGAGCAACGCGCGGCGCTGGTGCTGGTCGACGTACAGGGCTATCCGGTCGCCGAGGTCGCCCGCATCCTCGGTGTCGCCGAGGGCACTGTGAAAAGCCGGTGTGCTCGGGGCCGGGCGCGGCTGGCCGTGCTGCTCGGGCATCTCCGCCCCGCCGCCGTCGCGACGCCTTCGGCCCGACCGGACCCCACCGCCCCGATCACGGGCGTGCCCGGCGTCACGCCGGGGAACCCCGGCCCGGTGGAGGGCGTCGGATCGGGGTCAGGTCGATACCGGCGGGACGCCAACCAGGAGGACACGTGACGACCGAGGGGTTCCGGGAGGTCGACATCGACCTCCTCGCTGACTACCTCGGCGGGGCGTTGGAGGGCACCCCGCAGCAGGACGAGGTCGCCCACCTGGTCTCCGCGGACCCGTCCTGGGCCGAGGCGTACGCGCTGCTGGCCCCCGCCGTGGCCGAAGTCCGGACGGGTCTGACCCGCTGGGCCGAGCCGTCCCCGGAGATGCCGTCGGCGATCACCGACCGCCTCCTGGCCGCGTTGGCCTCCGCGGAGCCGACGACCGACACGTCGACCGAGGAGGCACCCGCCGGCGCGCCCAGCGTCGATCGCGACGGCGACGCGGCGACGCCGTTGGTCGTACCGGCCCAGGGCGGGGCCGGTCGCCGGCCTCCCGTTCCCACGCCCGGCGGGTCGGGGCGTAGGGCGTCCACCGGTCCGGGCCGCCGCCAGCGCGGCTGGGTCCGTCGTGGCGCACCAGTGGCCGCCGCCGCGATCGCCGTCATCGCCGTCGCGCTGGGCCTCAACCAGCTCTCGATGCGGGCGTCGGACGACTCCGGTGGCACCAACGCCATGAACCAGCCGGCCAGCGCGCCGGAGGGCGTCGCGGGGGCCGGGACGGCCCGCACCACCGGGCCGGCACTGCGCAGTGGTACGAACTACACCCCGCAGACCCTCGGCAACGCCTACGGCACGGACGCGCCAAGCACACCGGCTGCCAGCCGGGCGACCGGCAACACCCCGGGCGAGCAGCCGGAGGTGGATGCCGAGGGCGGGCGCCGTCCCTCTCCCGACGGGTCGGACCAGCTGGCCCGGCTGACCGACGAGGCCGCGCTGACCAACTGTCTGGCTAGCGTCGCGACGGAGCACGGATCAGCCCCACTGGTGGTCGAAGTGATCGACTACGCGCGGTTCCAGGGCGATCAGGCGCTGGTCATCCACTTCACCGACGCGACCGGCGCCCGGTGGGCCTGGGTGAGTGGCCCGGAGTGCGGAGTGCCTGGGTCCGGCTCGGACAGCCGGTATTCGGCGCGGGTAGGGTGAATCCACGGTCAATGGCACGATGACCCCCCACGTGACCTGACCCACCGGATGCCCGGCTCGGGAATCCCCGGTTCGTACGATGACGTTCTGGAAGTCAGCTGCCGGCCCCACCCAGGCGTCGGCGACTCGGATCAGCATCGGTGCTCGCGCCGACGCCGAACACACACAACTCGGGAGACGGCAGTGGACGAGGTCCGCAACCTGATCATCATCGGCTCCGGGCCGGCCGGCTACACAGCGGCGGTCTACGCCGCACGTGCCAACCTGAAGCCGCTGATCATTGAGGGCGTGCAGTCCGGTGGCGCGCTGATGACCACGACCGAGGTGGAAAACTTCCCCGGCTTCGCCGACGGCATCCTCGGCCCCGAGCTGATGGACAACATGCGCAAGCAGGCCGAACGGTTCGGCGCGGAGTTCCTCACCGACGACGTGACCCGGGTCGAGCTGGTGGACACCGGCGACGCCGGCTCCGGCGCGGTGAGCACCGTCTGGGTTGGCGAGACCGCCTACCGGGCGCGATCCATCATCCTCTCCACCGGTTCGGCCTGGCGTCCGCTGGGCGTGCCCGGCGAGCAGGAGTTCCTCGGCCACGGCGTCTCGTCCTGCGCCACCTGCGACGGCTTCTTCTTCCGCAATCAGCACATCGTGGTCGTCGGCGGCGGCGACTCGGCGATGGAGGAGGCCAGCTTCCTCACCCGCTTCGCGGAGTCGGTGACCATCATCCACCGCCGCGACTCGTTCCGGGCCAGCAAGATCATGGCCGACCGGGCGCTGAGCAACGAGAAGATCAAGGTCGAGTGGAACAGCGCCGTCGAGGAGATCCTGGGCGACGACGGCAAGGTCACCGGCGTACGGGTCCGCAACGTGCACACCGGTGACACCAAGGTGTTGGACGTGACGGGCGTCTTCGTCGCCATCGGTCACGACCCCCGCAGCGAGCTCTTCCGTGGTCAGGTCGAGATGGACGACGAGGGCTACGTGAAGGTCCAGGCCCCCGGCACCCGCACCAACGTGCCAGGTGTCTTCGCCGCAGGTGACCTGGTCGACCACACCTACCGTCAGGCGATCACCGCGGCCGGCACCGGTTGTGCCGCCGCGCTCGACGCCGAGCGGTTCATCGCGACGCTCAGCTGAAACAAGGAACACATCCCGGAGGAGGGGCATAGTGGGAACAACCAAGGCGGTCACCGACAAGAGCTTCGTCGCTGACGTGCTGCAGGCCGACAAGCCGGTGCTTGTGGACTTCTGGGCGGAGTGGTGCGGGCCGTGCCGCAAGGTGTCGCCGCTGCTCGAGGAGATCGCCCGGGAGATGGGTGACCAGGTCACCATCGTCAAGCTCAACATCGACGAGAACCCGGAGACCGCCCGGGCCTACCGGGTGATGTCGGTGCCGACGCTCACCGTCTTCAAGAACGGCCAGGCGGTGCAGTCGATCGCCGGTGCCAAGCCGAAGGGCGAGCTGGTCCGGCTCATCGAATCGGCCCTCTGACCAGCAAAAACATCAACCGAACCCCGTACCCGCTCGCCGGGTACGGGGTTCGGTGTCTTCCCGGCCGTACCGCCGACGTATTTCTCAGCCCCAGCCACCTCGCCGCCCCGGAACGCATAGCCTCAAGCCTGGGCCGCCCGGCCAGCCAGCGTCGTGCAGAGGGGGTCGTGCGTGCGTCCGATCCGACCCGGTGACCGGGGACCCGCGGTCACGGAGATCCGTACCATCCTGACCGGCCTCGAACTGCTGGCCGCCGCGGGCCCGCAGACCGACGAGTTCGACCTCGACACCGAGCGGGCGGTCCGCGCGTTCCAGCAGTCGCGGGGGCTCAGCGTGGACGGCCGGGTCGGCGCGGAGACCTGGCGTGCCCTGGATGCCGCCCGTTGGCGGCTCGGCGCCCGCACCCTCTACCACGCGGTCCCCGAGCCGCTCACCGGCGAGGACGTCCGGTCGCTACAGGAGCGACTGCTGGAGATGGGGTACGACGTGGGCCGTGCCGACGCCATCTACGGTGTCCGGACGTCGCGGGCCGTGGCCCAGTTCCAGCGTGAGGTCGGGCTCACCCCGGACGGCTCCTGCGGCCCACACACGATGAACGCGCTCCGCCGGATCGGCCGCAAGGTGGTCGGCGGCCGACCGCAGTGGCTCCGCGAGTCCGACGCGATCCGGCAGTCCGGGCCGGCGCTGGTCGGCAAGACGGTAGTCATCGACCCGGGCCACGGCGGCACCGATCCCGGGATGGTGGTGCCCGACGGCTCGCTGCGCTGGACCGAGGCGGACCTGGTGCACGACCTGGCCAGCCGGCTGGAGGGACGGCTCGCCGCCTCCGGGGTGCGAGTGCAGCTCACTCGGGGCCCGTCGCCCGACAGTTGCCTGCCGGACGCCGACCGGGCCCTGCTCGCCAACTCGCTCGGCGCCGACGTGTTCATCTCGCTGCACCTGGACGGCCACGCCAACCCGGATGCGGAGGGAGTCGCGACCTACCACTACGGCACCGACAACGGCGTGACCTCGGCGACCGGTGAACGCCTGGCCGGGCTGGTGCAGAGGGAGATCGTCGCCCGCACCGGGTTGCGGGACTGCCGTACCCACGCCAAGACGTGGGAGTTGCTGCGACTGACACGGATGCCCGCCGTCCGGGTCGAGGTCGGCTATCTCACCTCGCCGACGGACCGCGCCCACCTTGTCGACCCCCGGTTCCGGGATCGGGTGGTGGAGGCGATAGTGGCAGCGGTGCAGCGGATGTACTACCCGATCGAACGGGACGTCCCGACCGGATCGCTCGACGTCAGCGAACTGCGAGCCGTGGTGGCCGCAGGCACCGTGGTCGACTGATTCGCCGCCTGGTGTCAGCCGTTGGTCGAGCGGGTGGCCGGAGCCGGACGGACCGGCCGGAGCAGGGTTTCCGGGCTCATCGACCCGAGCAGCTTCTCCAGCGCGTACTCGACGTCGGACTTCCAGCTCAGCGCCGTACGCAGCTCAAGGCGCAACCGAGGGAAGCGCGGATGCGGACGTACGGTCTTGAAGCCCACGGACAGGAAGAAGTCGACAGGGGCCACGCAACCGCCGGCGGGGTCGTCCGTGTCGCCGAACTTGGCGTCGCCGAACGCCTCGATCGCCTTGATCCCACGCTTGGTCAGATCCCGGGCGACACCCTGGACCAGCATCCGGCCCAACCCGCCGCCGGAGAACGCGGCGACCACGTTGGCAGTCATCAACAATGCCGCGTCCGCGGAGACCGGTGAGGTCGGAAACGCCATCGACCGGGGCACGTAGGCGGGCGGGGCGTACATCACGAAGCCGGCCGGCATGCCGTCGACGTACGCGAGTTTGCCGCAGGAGCCCCACTCCAGCAGCGTCTGGGAGACCCATGCCTCTTTCTCCAGGCCCGGATCGCCAGCGGCGCAGGCCCGGTCCGCGGAGACCGGATCGAGCTCCCAGTAGACGCATTGTCGGCACGGGCGCGGGAGGTCTTCCAACGTGTCGAGGGTCAGGCTGACCAGACGTCGCGACATATGGAGCATCCCCACAATAGGCTCGGTGGTGAGACCGGCATGGAACGACAGCGCCGCCTTCCTGCCCCCGACGAGCGATCGTACGCCGCCGATCGGCGATACGGGAGGGGACGCGCGAATGCCCACCGCAACGGGGGACGCCGAGGACGGTCCGCCATGTGGTCGATCTGCTGCGGCACCGCGGCAGCATGACCCTGGCGGACTAGGATCGACAATCGGTGTGTCCGCCGCCATGGTCAGCGGTGTGCGGGGTACCCGGGGCGGAGCCACTCGAGCAGTGATCGAGGTGAGGTCATGACCGGCACGACACTCGACGACTACACCGACCGGTACGCCCGGCGGGTACGCGGGATGACCGCCTCGGAGATCCGAGCATTGTTCGCGGTGGCCAGTCGTCCGGAGGTCGTCTCGCTCGCCGGTGGCGCACCGTACATCGCCGCCCTTCCGCTGGACGCGGTCGGCGAGATGCTCGGCCGGCTCGGCTCCGAGCACGGCGTGACCACCCTCCAGTACGGCATCGGCCAGGGCACCCTCGAGCTGCGCGAGCGGATCTGCGAGGTGATGTCGCTCTCCGGGATCGACGCCGCGTGCGGGGCTTCCCCGGAGGACGTCGTGGTCACAGTGGGCGGGCAGCAGGCACTGGACCTGGTGGCCCGGCTCTTCCTCGACCCGGGTGACGTGGTGCTCGCCGAGGGGCCGACGTACGTCGGTGCGCTCGGCGTGTTTCAGGCCGCCCAGGCGCAGGTCGTCCACGTACCTATGGATGCGGACGGGCTGATCCCGGAGGCGCTGGAGACGGCCATCGCCGACCTGGCCCGCGCGGGCCAGCGGGTCAAGTTCCTCTACACGATCCCCACCTACCAGAACCCGACCGGCGTGACGCTCAGCGAGGAGCGCCGGGAACGGGTGCTCGACATCTGCGAGCGCGCCGGCCTGCTCGTCGTCGAGGACGACCCGTACGGCCAGTTGGGGTTCGAGGGTGAGGCCCCGGCCCCCCTGCGGGCCCGCCGCCGCGACGGCGTCTTCTACCTCAGTACCTTCTCCAAGACCTTCGCCCCCGGGCTGCGGGTCGGCTGGATCCTGGCGCCGCACGCGGTCCGCGACAAACTGGTCATCGCCAGCGAGGCGCAGATCCTCTGCCCCAGCGGTTTCGCCCAGGCCGCGGTGGCCACCTACCTGACCACGATGCCCTGGCGGCAGCAGCTCAAGGTCTATCGCGAGGTCTACCGGGAACGCCGCGACGCGCTGCTCGACGCGATGGCCGACCTGATGCCCGAGGGCACCAGCTGGACGACACCGGCCGGCGGTCTCTTCGTGTGGGCCAGCCTGCCCGACGGGCTCGACTCGAAGGCCATGATGCCGCGAGCGGTCGCCGCCCGGGTCGCCTACGTTCCCGGCACCGGCTTCTACGCCGACGGCACCGGCACCGACGCCATGCGGCTCAACTTCAGCTTCCCGCCGCCGGAGCGGATCCGCGAGGGCGTCCGCCGGCTGGCCGGTGTGATGGAGCAGGAGATCGCGATGCGCCGGGTCTTCGGTGCCGTGGGTGGCGCCGCCGGCCGACGCGGCCGGGCCGGCTCCGACGTGCCCGGGCCCGACTTGGCATGATGCCGGCATGGCTACGACCGCCGAGCACCTCCTCGTGACCGATTCCGCCATCTCGGCCGACCTGCGCGTCGTGGTGCTCGCCGGTGGGCTCTCCTACGAACGAGACGTGTCACTGCGCTCCGGTCGTCGGGTGCTCGACGCGCTACGCGCCGTCGGGGTGGAGGCCGAGCTGCGGGACGCGGACGTGGCGCTCCTGCCGTCGCTCGCGGCCGACCCGCCGGACGCTGTGGTGATCGCACTGCACGGCGCGACCGGCGAGGACGGCTCACTGCGCGGGGTGCTGGATCTGTGCGACGTCCCGTACGTCGGCTGCGATGCTCGGGCCTCCCGGGTCGCCTGGGACAAGCCCTCGGCCAAGGCGGTGCTCCGCGAGGCCGGCATCCCCACCCCCGACTGGGTCGCGCTCCCGCACGATCGTTTCTCCGAGCTCGGCGCGGTCGCCGTCCTGGACCGGATCGTCGACCGGTTGGGCGTACCCCTGATGGTGAAGCCGGCGCAGGGCGGGTCCGGGCTCGGCGGGGCTGTGGTCCGGGACGCCTCCGCGCTGCCCGCCGCGATGGTCGGCTGCTTCGCGTACTACTCCACGGCGCTCGTGGAGCGGTACGTGCCGGGGATGGATGTGGCGGTCTCCGTCGTCGACCTCGGCGACGGCCCGCAGGCACTGCCCCCGGTGGAGATCGTGCCGCGCAACGGCGTGTACGACTACGCCGCCCGCTACACAGCAGGACGGACCACCTGGCACGCCCCCGCCCGGCTGGACCCGGAGGTGGCTGCCACTGTCTCTGACGTGGCCCTCGCCGCGCACACCGCGCTCGGGCTACGGGATCTCTCCCGCGTCGACGTGATCGTGGACGCGGCCGGCCAGCCGCACGTGCTGGAGGTCAACGTCTCGCCAGGCATGACGGAGACGTCACTGCTTCCGCTCGCCGTGCAGGCGGCCGGGCTGGACTTCGGCCGGCTCCTCGGCACCCTGGTCGCCCGAGCAGCCGCCCGCCTCACCAAGCACTGAGCTACCCGCCAACCCGTCGCACCGCAGCACCGTCCATGAGGTTGGCCCTCGGGGTCAACCTCATGGCCGGTTGCAGGTCACTGGGTCGCGCGTACGTCGGGTGTGCCGCTGCCGTTGGTGGGCGCGGCCGCGCCCGGAGTGCCGGCGTCCTTCTCGGGGGCGGTCCTGCTGACGGCTTCTCCGGAGGCGCCCCCGGTGGGCGGGGACGCGGCCGGGTTGGCGGAACCAGCTTCGTCGGCGCTTCCGCTCGCCGGACCGACGTCGGGCCCGCCGGTGGGCTTCTCTGCCGAGCCGACCACGTGGGGTCTGTCGGTGGGCACCTCCGCAGAGCCAACCTGGAGTCCGTGGCTGCCCGATGCGGCGCTGCCCGATGCGGCGCTGCCGGATGCGGCGCTGCCGGATGCGGCGGCGGTGGAGTCCCGGGTGCCGGAGGCCGGGGTGCCGGGCAGATTGGTGGCGGATGCCGTCCGAGCGGGTTCGGCCGCCGGACCGCTGACCGTCACCGTGGGGGCCGGTTCAGACGCGCGGCCGCTGACGGTCGTCGTGGTCGAGCCGGCACCGGTGCCCGGCTCCGCGACCGCTTCGGTACGGGGACTGTTGTCGGCGTCGGTCCGATCAGGGATGGAGTCGAGCGCCGGTTCCGGAATCTCCTCTGCCGCCTCGATGACCGAGACGGTCTCCGTCCCGGCTGCCTCCGCTGAGGCAGCCTCCGCTGCGGCAGCGGCATCCGCGGCAGCGGACTGGGCCAGCAGACTGGACGGCGCCTGCCACTGGATGCGGGGGGGCTCGGCGAGCGGGCGGCCACCGAACTCGGCGAGCCAGGCCGCGACGAGCGCCAGATTTTCCCGCCACTGCGCCTCGGAGATCGGCGGCAGGATCGAGTCCCACAGGGACAGGAACGTGCCCCGCAACTGAAGGCGGCCGTATGGGCGAGCGAGAAACCACATGTGCAGATGAGCCGAGCCGTCGCCCCAGCGATTGACGTGCACCCGTGCCACGCCGTCGAGCGACCGGATGGCCCGCTCCAGACGTACGGTCATCACCCCCAGCTCGGCGGCCAGCAGGTTCGGCAGGTCGCCGAGGTCGAGGTGGGTGCGCGATTCCAGGATGAGCACCATGGGCAGGCCGGTGGGTCGGTCCATGGCGCGGACCCGCCACCGCTCGCCCACCCAGATGTAGGCGTCGTCGGGCGCGTTGCAGGCGGTGCATTCCCGGAGGCCCTCACCCTTCCGGGGCGGTTCGACCGGGACCGGATCATCGAGTTGCTTCACGTGGAGGTCACCCTCGAAGGGAAATGACGGCCACTGGGTGAAGTCCGGGACTGAGGGAGGGTTGTCGTGCACGACGCTGACCCTAACCGAGTCTGGCACCGCTGTCCCTACCTGTTCGAGCGGTCCCGGGCCGCCGGATCGGCGTCCGTCGCCGACCGGGTGCGCGTGGTCGCGCAGGGCACCGAGAGGCGATATCCACAGGCTGCCGAGATCCTGAACACAGGCCGTCATCCACAGGCTCACACCCGCTCCCACGCGCTGTTTCACGTGAAACGGGGGGTGCCTGTGGACAACCGGTGTGGATAACTTTTCGGCCGGTCGGTCGTTGTCCGCGAACCGCCAAATCGGCGGAATCGATGATCAACAGGTGTGGAGCTGGACGGGCGCCCTCCGATCGGCGCCGCATGCCGCCGCCGGGGCGGTACCCAGCCGCCAATGACCGCTCGCCGGCCCATTTGGAACGCGTCAGCGGTGACTGCCCTGGCTCGTTCGCGGACCCGCGTCAACACAGACCTCGGCCCTTGCGGCCCGGAGGCCTGGACACCCGGACGACCGGACGGCCTGGACGCCCAAGGCCAGGGGAGGTCGGTTCGCAGCGCAGGCGTCGAGCGTCGGAGGACGGGAGCGATTTCGTTTGGCCGCCGCTTCGACTCCGGTGGTTTCGTTCGGCGACACCGAAGCGCTGACTCGGTTTCACGTGAAACGGGGAGAGCGGGCGGCGAAGTCGGTCCGGCGGTTCAACGCCGGGCAGCGAAGGCGAGCCGGCAGTTCCGGGGCCGAGTTCCCGCTCGCCTATGGCGCGTACACCCCAGTTCCTGCGGTTCGACGGTCCAGCAACGCGGCGACCCGGCGGACTCCCGCCAAGGTCGCCGTGAGGCTGCTCCGCCGGAATCGCCGCGAGGGTGAGCCTCTGCCCGCCTGCCGATGACCACGGAGACGCCGTTTCGCGCCACTCAGCGGCTCGCTGGCGCTTTGATCGACGCCGGGGGTGGTTGCGGTCGAGTGGACCATTCCCGAGCCTTCTGCGACGCGCGTAGAGGATCCGCTCGGCATCCGCACTCACCAAGCGGCCAGTGGCCCGCCACCGCCTCCGGCTTCGCCACTAACCGCTCACCACGCCGGAGCTCCCCGCCCATCACCGTGCCGTCTGGCGCACGCAGCCCGCAGCCCGCAGCCCGCAGCCCGCAGCCCGCAGCCCTTGGGATTGTCCTGCGGCGCGTGCGGGTCGACGCGACCGATCCATCCGCTCACCGCTCTCCGCCGACGCCTCCTGCCGTCAGAGGGGTGCGCCGGGTTGCTGGACGAGCTGAGGACGACGACGAACCCACAGGGCATGCCGACCGGCCGAATCAGCGCCGTCCGGCTGTTTCACGTGAAACGCGACGACCCCGGAACGCAGAACGGCCGCGCCCCCAGTGGGTGGCGCGGCCGTGGGCGAGCGGGGGGTCAGTCCTCCCCGCCCTCCTCCTGTTGCACTCCGATGATCCCGACGATCCGCTCAAGGTCGTCCACCGTCGCGAACTCAATCGTGATCTTGCCCTTGCTCCGGCCGATGTCCACCTTCACGCGGGTGTCGAAGCGGTCGGACAGCCGGTCGGCGAGATCGGTCAGAGCCGGCGCGTGTGCCTTGGGTCGCCGCTTCGCGGCCTGACCCTTCGCCGGACCGTCGTTGAGTGCCAAGGCGACGATCTCCTCGGTCGCCCGAACCGACAGTCCCTCGGCCACGATCCGCAGAGCCAACTGTTCCTGCGCCTCCGCCTCGTCGAGGCTCAGGAGGGCACGTGCGTGCCCCGCCGACAGGATGCCGGCGGCAACCCGGCGCTGCACCTGCGCGGGCAGGTTCAGCAGTCGGATGGTGTTGGAGATCTGCGGGCGACTCCGGCCGATCCGGCGGGCCAACTCCTCGTGGGTGGCCCCGAACTCCTCCAGCAGTTGCTGGTAGGCGGCGGCCTCTTCCAGTGGGTTCAGGTTCGCCCGATGGATGTTCTCCAGCAGGGCGTCGCGGAGCATCGCGTCGTCACGGGTGTCCCGGACGATCGCCGGGATGCTCTCCCGACCCACCGCCTGGGCGGCCCGCCAGCGCCGCTCGCCCATCACCAGTTCGTACTTCTCGTCGTCGAGTTGCCGAACGACGATGGGCTGGAGGAAGCCGACCTCCTGGATCGAGGTCTTCAACTCCTCCAGCGCCTCCTCATCGAAGACCTGGCGGGGCTGCTTCGGGTTGGGCATGATCGCGTCGACCGGGATCTCGGCGAATCGAGCACCCGGCACCGGGCTCAGCACGGGCTCCGGCTCGTGGACAGGCGCTCCGGCCGGCACCGCGTCGACGGCGACGGTGCCCGCGTCGTCCAGATGCTCGTTCTCCGGCTCGGCCGTCGCGGTGCCAGCGGCAGCCGGCGCCGGCCCGGTCGGGATCAGCGCCCCCAGGCCCCTACCCAGACCGCCCCGAGGACGGTTCTTCATGCGACGCCTCCCAGCGACTCGTCCGCACTACGCATTCCGGCCCACCGGCTCCTTGACGCCGCGCTCGGCGATCTCCTGGGCGGCCTCGAAGTAACTCGTGGCACCCCGCGAACCGGGATCGTAGGTCATCACCGACTGGCCGTAGCTCGGCGCCTCGGAGACCCGGACGTTGCGGGGGATGACCGCCTGGAGAACCTTGTCGCCGAAGTGGTTCCGGACGTCCTGCTCGACCGCGTCGGCCAACCGGGTGCGCCGGTCGTACATGGTCAGCAGGATGGTGGAGACATCGAGCTTCGGGTTGAGGTGCTGGCGTACCAGGTTGATGTTGTTGATCAGCTGGTTGAGCCCCTCCAGCGCGTAGTACTCGCACTGGATCGGGATCAGCACCTCCTGCGCGGCAACCAGAGCGTTGACCGTGAGCAGGCCGAGCGAGGGCGGGCAGTCGATGAAGACGTAGTCGAACTCGCCCGGGTAGGCGGCGATCGCTCGGTCCAGGCGCGACTCCCGGGCCACCACCGACACCAGCTCGATCTCCGCGCCGGCCAGGTCGATGGTCGCGGGTACGCACCAGAGGTTGGGGATGCCCTCGACCGCCTGCGCCACCTCGGCCAGCGGCACGCTGTTGATCAGGCAGTCGTACACGTCGGGGATTCCGGTGTGGTGTGGCACGTTGAGCCCGGTCGACGCGTTGCCCTGCGGGTCGAGGTCGACCACGAGCACCCGGTTGCCGTGCAGGGCGAGCGCCACCGCAAGGTTGACGGTGGTGGTGGTCTTACCCACGCCACCCTTCTGGTTGGCGACGCACATGACCCGGGTCCGGTCCGGCCGAGGCATGGTCACCTCGCCACTGGGATTCAGGATCTGCACGGCGCGCATCGCCTCCATAGCCAACGGTGGGTCATCCTCTTCGCGCGTCGGGGTTTCACGTGAAACGTACGTGGGATCGGCCGCCACGGCGGCCAACGACTCGGTCGAAGCGACCGGTGCGTCGGCGACCACCGGCGCGGCATCCCGAACGGCAGCCGCGGTGGGTTGATGTGGGACGGCCGCCTCGAAGCGAACCGCCGCGGCGGTGTTGCGGCGACCCGAGGTCGACCGCACCTCGGCGGCGTTGACCGGCCGACTCGACACCTCCGGCGCCCGACGACCACTCGCCGGCTCCGGAGTGGCCAAGCCCTCCGGCCGCCCTGCGCCCAACGGCGCGTCGAGCGGTGCCGGCGGATCGCCGTCGGTAGGTCGGGTCGATGGCCCGGTCGCGCCGGGCGACCAGCTCGGGTAGTCGGTTTCACGTGAAACGGGATCGCTGGTCGACCCGGTCACGCGTGGATCGTCGTACCTGCCGTCGTCATGCACCTGTCATCCCTGCCCGCTTCGGATGGTCGGTCCGCGCCCCGGTCAACTTGGCCGCATCCTCGCCCGCAACCCGGAGCGTACGGCCCGCGGGAGCGGTCGGAGACCCGCGACGTCCGTCACCCGCTCCACACTATCGACGCGCGGTCAGCCTACGGCGGACGGGCGCGGCCGGTCCACGTCGGGTTCTCATCCCCTCGTCCATCCGTACCGGTACAACGAGGCAACCCACCGGCCGGAAGCCCGATGGCGCGAAGTGTCAACCTCGGCGGGAGCGTCCGCCCCGGGCGCGCTTCTTGGCCGCCGGGCGGGCCGGGCCGACCATCCGCTCGCGCACGATCTCCACGACGGTGGTCGGCGGATCGATCACCCCGACGCCGCAGAGTTGCACTGTCGGCTCCCCGCCGCCGAGTCGGGCCACCACGTCGGCGTGCTCCTCGATCTCGGCGGCGGCGGACGAGCCCTTGAGCGCCAGCAGCCGACCACCGCGAACCGCGAGGGGAAGGCTCCAGCCCGCGAGCCGGTCCAGGGGCGCTACCGCGCGCGCGGTCACCACGTCTCCGCTGATCGGCTCCCGGCCGCTCGACCCGCTGGCCGCCTCGTCGGCCCGGCCGCGGAACACCCGTACCGACTTGGCCAGACCAAGCCGCTCGACGACCTCGATCAGGAACGACGTCCGCCGGGCCAACGGCTCGATCAGGGTGACAGTGAGGTCGGGGCGGGCGATTGCCAGAACGAGCCCCGGCAGACCGGCGCCGGAGCCGACGTCGAGCACCGTCACGCCGGACGGGATCCGCTCCGCGACCGCGGCGCAGTTGAGCAGGTGCCGATCCCAGATGCGGGGTGCCTCCCGGGGGCCGATCAGGCCGCGGACCACTCCGTCGGTAGCCAGCAGTTCGGCGTACGCGGCGGCCAGGTCGAGTCGGTCACCGAAGAGGGTCAGCGCGGCCGGGGCCAACTCGGACGGCAACGCCGCGTCGGCCGGTGACGGGGCGCTGTCTCGCCCGGCCGATTCGGCATCGGCGTCGACGGTGGCGGGGCTGACAGCGGACGGCCCGGGCGGCGTGCCGCCCGGGCCGGACACGGCATCGGCCGTGATGTCGTCGTGGGTCACCCGGTCAGTCCGCCGGCCGTACGACGATGCGCCGGTTCGGCTCCACACCCTCGGACTCGCTCGCGACACCGGACATGGCGTTGACGACGTCGTGCACGCACTTGCGCTCGAACGCGGACATCGCCTCCAGGCGGACCGGCTCGCCGTACTCCTTGACCTTCTCGACGGCGTTCTTGGCGACCGCGGCGAGTTCCTTACGGCGGTTCGCCCGGTAGCCACCGACGTCGAGCAGCAGACGGCTCGGCGTACCGGTCTGCCGGAAGACGGCGAGGCGGGTCAGCTCCTGGAGCGCCTCCAGGGTGGCCCCGCGCTGACCGACCAGATTCTGCAGGCGCTCGCCGACCACCTCGACCATCGGACGGCCGGCGGCGACCAGCTCGTCGATGTCGCCGTCGTAGTCGAGGATGTCGAGCAGGCCCTCGACGTAGTCGGCGGCGATCTCGCTCTGCCGGAACAGGTCGCCCTCGCCCACAGCCTTCTTCACCCGGGTGCCGGCGGCGGTGTCGGTGTCGTCGTCCGCCTCGGTGTCATCGGCTTCGGTGTCGTCGCCGTCCACCGCGAGCGTGGCGGTCTCCTCCTCGTCCAGGGACTGCTCGGCGCGGGGGATGCTGGTCTCGGTCACGGTCTCATCTCCGTACTCGCTCGGCCGGACCGTCGGGTCCGACTGGTTTCCCGGGGCCGGCTGGAGGTCGCCGGTGCCCACGGGCACGTCTGTACGGGCAGTGTCGCCCGTGGCCGCGCGGTGCGCGGTCGGTTCCGCCCGGCGCCGGCCGTACGGCGGCTGCGCGGTGCGGAGCGGGCCGCCGCCGGATCACCGGCGGCGGCCCTCGCAGGTCAGCCCTGCCGCTTGGCGGGGCGGCTCTTCTTCGGGTTGTTCGTCGGCTTGGCGCCCGGCTTCGGCCCGGCAACCTTGGGCGCGGTCGCCTTGACCGGCGCCGGCGGGGCGGCCTTGCCGCGACCGAACAGACCACCCGACTTGGCGGGCTGCACGGGGTTGCGACTGGCGGCGGGCGCGACGGCCTTCTTGGCGGTCACCGGCGGCGGGAACTTCCGCAGCACCCACTGCTGCTGGCCGAGGGTGAAGAGGTTGTTGGTGACCCAGTAGATGATGACGCCGATCGGGAAGATCGCGCCGGAGATCAGCAGCGACGCGGGGATGCCGTAGAGCATCAGTCGCTGGATCATCCGCTGCTGCGGGTCCTCGGCCCAGCCGGTCTTGAGGATCATCTGACGGCTGGTCAGGTAGGTGGTGGCGATCATGACCAGGACCAGGACACCAGCAATGATCTTCACGGTGCTGCCGTTGGCGCCGAGGCTGGCCAGCTCGTCGGCAGTGGAGCCGAACTTGCCGGCGATCGGGGCGGTGAAGAGCTTCGCCTCCGAGGCGCTCTGGAACTGGTCGACGGTCCAGCCGTAGAGGGTCTTGTTCTGCTTGTCCGGGTCGAGCCGGCGCAACACGTGGAAGAGACCCAGGAAGACCGGGATCTGAAGGAACATCGGAAGGCAACCCATAAGCGGGTTGGCCTTCTCCTTCTTGTAGAGCTCCATCATTTCTTTCTGGAGCGTCTCCCGGTCACCCTTGTGCTTCTCCTGAAGCTCCTTGACCTTGGGCTGGAGCGCCTGCATCGCCCGCTGCGACTTGATCTGCTTGACGAAGACCGGGAACAGGATCACCCGGACGGTGACCACCAGGAAGATGATGGACAGGATCCAGGCGAAGTTGGTGCCGATCACCGCACCGACGGGCACCCCGATGGCGTCCCAGGCAGAGTGCCAGGTCAGCAGGATCCACGAAATCGCGTAGTAGATCCAGTCGAGACTCAGACTCAATTCGGGGCTCCAGTCACATCAGCACGACGGCGGCCGCCCGGCTCCGGCACCGGGTCATATCCACCAGGGTGAAAGGGGTGGCAGCGCAACAACCGCCGGGCCGCCAGCACGGCTCCCCGGAGCGCGCCGTGCCGAACGACCGCCTCCTGGGCGTACGCACTGCACGACGGATAGAACCGACAGCGAGCCGGCAGTGCCGGACTTATCCACCGACGGTACGCGATGATGGGCGCGATCAGCACCTTGGCACCGGTTGTCGACGGCCGTGGGCTGCTCTGCTCGGTGCCGCTCATCGGGACCGCCGTTCGCGCGGCGACCGGGCGACCGCGATGGCGGCGTCCAGGTCGGTGGCGAGCCGAGGGTACGACGCCTGCGCCGCGGCGGGGAGCGCCCGGACGACCAGGGTGCTGCCGGCGGGCAGGTCGGTCAACCGTTCCCGGACCAGCGCCCGCAGTCGGCGCCGGACCCGGTTACGGATCACCGCGTTGCCGACCGCCTTGGACACGACGAAGCCGGCACGGGACGGCACGGACGACTGCTCCGCACTGTTGTCCCGTACCGGCTCCGGCAAGGTCGGTGTGCTGGGGTCGACTGTCACCGGCACGGTCAGGTGGACCACGACGGCGCCACGTCCGGCGCGTCGGCCACCGCGAACCGCTGCGGCGAAGTCAGTGCTGCGCCGCAGTCGCTGTGCGGCGGCCAGCACGACTGCCCACGTCCCCTGGACCGGCCCGGTCGGCTCAGGCCGACAGGGTGGTGCGACCCTTGGCGCGACGGCTCGACAGGATGGCACGGCCGGCACGGGTGCGCATGCGCAGCCGGAAGCCGTGGGTCTTCGCGCGCCGGCGGTTGTTCGGCTGGTAGGTGCGCTTGCTCACGTCAGGCTCTCCGTTTTCGTACGCGCCCCGCGCGACGGGATCGCCGGGGTCGTGTGGTGGTCCAGGACACCTCGACGGTGGCCCACGATCGGTGCTGTCCGGCGGAGCGGGACCTCGGCGTTGCGGGGATGCGACCGCGGACAGCAAGCACCCATCACCCTAGCAGAGGGCGAGAAAGCAGCCGTTCCAGCCTACGCAGGGGGGCAATGACCGTCAAACACCCCGAGCAGGGGAGAACGGGACGCGCCCGAGGCCGAAGGTGGTTTTCGCTGATGCCGACAAGGGCGCCGACGCGTCGCCGGTTGATGGCGCAGGGACAACGCTGTTACCGTGCCCGATTGCGGTGAGCGTCGGAAGCTCCGGTCGTCGCGCAGGCAAGACCGGACATGGCAGTGAATCGTTCGGCACGGTGAACCCGCTTCGGCGCCCGATCAGGCAGGGGCAGGTCCCACCCGCGTCCGGCGGCGGCCACAATCGGTCGGTACACAGGCTGTGGATAACTTGTGGATGACCACCGGTCGACCGTCCGGGTGGGTGTTGTTCCACCCCGCGAACGCGGCGGGCCCGGGACGGCCGGCTGGCAGACAGCGGCGGCCGGGAGCAGAAGCGAGGGGGTGGCACGACGGTGGCCGGTACGACCGACCTTGCCGCAGTGTGGTTAGCGGCGACCGACGAGCTCGCCGACGAGATCATCTCCGCCCAGCAGCGTGCCTATCTCCGACTGACCCGGTTGCGAGCGATCGTCGAGGACACCGCACTGCTCTCCGTTCCGGACGCGTTCACCCGCGATGTGATCGAGTCACGGCTGCGCCCAGCGATCACCGAGGCGCTCACCCGCCGGCTCGGCCGGCCGATCCAGGTCGCGGTCACCGTTCGGGTGGCCGAGGACGCCACCGGCCGCCCGGCCGGCACGGTCTACCGCAGCGCCCCGGAGACCGGGCAGCTCGACATCGACGGCCCGGGTATCGCCCCGTTCGACGACGACCAGGGCGCTCGACCGTCGGCCGACGCGATGATCCCTGAGCAGTCGCCGGTGCCGCGTACCCCCGATCCGGCTCCGCTGCCCGCGCCGGCGGGTCCGCCGCTCGCGCCGCCCGTGGAAGGGCATCGCGCGGGGTTGATTCCCGCCAGCAGGGACGGGCAGGAGGCGTTGTTCAGCGCTGCCTTCGCGGAGCCCCTGCGGCCCTCCCGACCGGGCCCGGACCGGCGCGGCTACGACGAGCAGGCCGCCCGCCTGGACCCGTCCGGCCCCGACACCCGGCCCTACGAGCCCCGCTACCGGGACGACTCGGCGTCACCGCGCGACCAGCACGTGATCCGCTCGCTCCCCCGGGACAGCGGAACGGACAGCGGCCCGGGTCGCAGCGCCGTGGACCATCGGACCGGTGGCCGCGACGACCGTCGGTTGCCCGGTGCCGACACCGGCGGCAACCGGCTCAATCCGAAGTACATGTTTGAGACGTTCGTCATCGGCTCGTCCAACCGCTTCGCCCACGCGGCGAGCGTGGCGGTGGCGGAGTCACCGGCCAAGGCGTACAACCCGCTGTTCATCTACGGGCACTCCGGGTTGGGCAAGACGCACCTGCTGCACGCCATCGGGCACTACGCCACGACGCTCGGCAACGCCCGCTCGGTCCGGTACGTGTCGACCGAGGAATTCACAAACGACTTCATCAACTCGCTCCGGGACGACAAGACCAGCGCGTTCCAGCGGCGCTACCGCGACGTCGACATCCTGTTGATCGACGACATCCAGTTCCTGGAGAACCGCGAGCGCACCCAGGAGGAGTTCTTCCACACCTTCAACACGCTGCACAACGCCAACAAGCAGATCGTGATCACCTCTGACCGGTCGCCGCGCCAGCTCGCGACCCTCGAGGACCGGATGCGAACCCGGTTCGAGTGGGGGCTGCTGGCCGACATCCAGCCGCCGGATCTGGAGACCCGGATCGCGATCCTGCAGAAGAAGGCGGCGCAGGAGCGGATGTACGCCCCGCCGGACGTGTTGGAGTTCATCGCCTCCCGGGTGTCGAACTCGATCCGGGAGTTGGAGGGCGCGCTGATCCGGGTGACAGCGTTCGCCAGCCTGACCCGGTCGACGGTCGAGCTGTCGCTGGCCGAGGAGGTGCTTCGGGACTTCATGCCCGACGGCGCCGGTCCGGAGATCAACGCTGACCAGATCATGGCCTCGACCGCTGACTACTTCGGTGTGAGCCTGGAGGATCTGCGCGGCCAGTCCAGGTCCCGGGTGCTTGTCAACGCCCGCCAGGTGGCCATGTACCTGTGTCGGGAGTTGACCGAGTTGTCGCTGCCCCGGATCGGGCAGGCGTTCGGTGGCCGGGACCACACCACTGTGATGCACGCCGACCGCAAGATTCGTCAGCAGATGGCGGAGCGGCGCTCGCTGTACAACCAGATCGCCGAGTTGACCAACCGCATCAAACAGAACAGCTGAGGCGTACGACACCCTCGCGGCGGCGAACAGCCGCAGGACACGCCCGACCGGATCTCCGGTCGGGCGTTCTTTTTGGTCAGTCAGCTGGACTCTCGACATGGTGGAGACCACAGCATTGAGGCCGTGACCGCCTCGATCCCCACTCGTTGTCCACAGCTCGTTGTCCACCGTCGGTGGATAACTACGGTCCGTCCTCCGCCAGTTACCCACAGGCTGTGGAGAAACCCTGTGTACGAAGCTGTGGACGCCTGGGGACGACCGTCAGGTTATCCACCGATCATCATCAACCTGTGTACGAGCTGTTGAAGGTTCTGGGGATGACGGCAATGGTGATCTTCCCCGCGATCCACAGGCTTGGGGAGAAAGTCGGTGGATTACCGGTGGACAACCGGTGGACAACGGTGGACAACCGGCCGTCGTCGCCGGGCTGTGGACACACGAGCCGGTTGTGCCCCCGGTTCTCCACAGCTAAATCACCGGTGGATAACCTGTCTGACCTGCGCAGACCTCGGTTTTCCACAGTTTGCACAGGTGCGATGAAGACGATGAGTTATCTCTTCTAAGAGAACAAAAACCAATCATCACCGTTGGGCTTTCTGTGGATCGGGCCGAACGCTGCCGGATCAGCCGGTCAGCATCGACACGATCCATGGGGTCGGGCGCACAGCCGATGTCCTCGCGCCCTAAGGTGCGATGGGTACCCGCACGGTCGGGCGGGACGGTAGGCAGCGGTCGGCATGAGAGAGTTGTCGCTGACGTCGACGCGGAGGCATTGATGAAGTTCCGAGTGGAGCGCGACGCGCTCGCCGAGGCTGTGGCGTGGACCGCGAAGAGCCTGCCCAACCGGCCATCCGTACCGGTGCTCGCCGGGGTGATGCTCCGCGTCACCGACGGCAACCTGCGGGTCTCCGGGTTCGACTACGAGGTCTCCAGCCAGGTGACAGTCGAGGTGCAGGGCGACGCCGACGGCGCCGCGCTCGTCTCCGGCCGCCTGCTCGCCGAGATCACCAAGGCGTTGCCGGCCAAGCCTGTCGACATCGCCGCTGTCGGCGCGCACCTCGAGCTGGTCTGTGGCAGCGCCCGGTTCACACTGCCCACCATGCCGGTGGAGGACTACCCCGCGCTGCCCGAGATGCCGCAGAGCGCCGGCACCGTCGACGCCGCGGCGTTCGCCACCGCTGTGGCCCAGGTAGCCATCGCCGCCGGTCGCGACGAGACGCTGCCGATGATGACCGGTGTCCGCGTCGAGCTGTCCGGCGACACCCTGTCGATGCTCGCCACCGACCGTTACCGGTTGGCGCTGCGCGAGATCCAGTGGCGGCCGGACGACCCCGAGGTGAGCATCAACGCCCTGGTGCCCGCCCGCACCCTGAACGACACCGCCAAGGCCCTCGGCCCGCTGGGCGGCGAGGTCACCCTCGCCCTCGCCCAGGGCGCCGCGGGCGAGGGCATGGTCGGCCTCGCCGGCGGCACCCGACGTACCACCAGCCGGCTGCTCGACGGCGCCAACTACCCGCCGGTGCGGTCGCTCTTCCCGGCCACTCACAACGCTGCGGCCCGGGTGCCGGTCAGCACGCTGATCGAGGTGGTCAAGCGGGTCGCGCTGGTCGCCGAACGCACCACCCCGGTGCTGCTCAGCTTCAGCGCCGACGGTCTCGTGGTCGAGGCCGGCGGTTCCGAGGAGGCGCGGGCCAGCGAGGCGATGGAGGCCACCTTCACCGGCGAACCACTGACCATCGGCTTCAACCCGCAGTACCTCATCGACGGTCTGGCAAACCTCGGCGCTCAGACGGCAGTGCTCTCGTTCGTCGACGCCTTCAAGCCCGCGGTGATCTCTCCCGCTGGCGAGGATGGCGAGGTAATTCCGGGGTACCGGTACCTCATCATGCCGATCCGCGTCTCGCGCTGATCGCGCCCAGCAACACCCAGATCCACGGAGGTAGAAACACATGCAGCTCGGCCTAGTAGGACTCGGCCGTATGGGCGGCAACATGCGGGAGCGGTTGCGTTCGGCCGGGCACGAGGTGGTCGGCTTCGACCACAACGCGCAGATCAGCGACGTTACGACCATCGCGGGCCTGGCAGAGAAGCTTGAGTCGCCCCGCGCGGTCTGGGTCATGGTGCCCGCCGGTGTCACCGACGCCACGATCGACGAGCTCGCCGAGGTGCTCGGTGAGGGCGACATCATCATCGACGGCGGCAACTCGCGCTTCAGTGACGACGCGCCCCGCGCGGAGCGACTCAACCAGCGGGGCATCGGCTACCTGGACGTCGGGGTCTCCGGCGGCGTCTGGGGCCGGCAGAACGGCTACGGGCTGATGGTCGGCGGCGCCCAGGAGCACGTGGACCGCCTGATGCCGATCTTCAACGCGCTCAAGCCGGAGGGTGAGTTCGGCTTCGTGCACGCCGGCCCCGTCGGTGCCGGGCACTACTCGAAGATGGTGCACAACGGCATCGAGTACGGCCTGATGCACGCCTACGCCGAGGGCTACGAGCTGATGGCCGCCTCGGAGCTGGTGACAAACGTGCCGGGCGTCATCAAGTCCTGGCGGGAGGGCACCGTCGTCCGTTCCTGGCTGCTCGACCTGCTCGACCGGGCACTCGACGAGGACCCGGAGCTGGCCGATCTGAGCGGCTACACGGAGGACACCGGCGAGGGCCGGTGGACCGTCGACGAGGCGGTCCGGCTGGCGGTGCCGCTGAACGTCATCACCGCTTCGTTGTTCGCCCGGTTCGCCTCGCGGCAGGACGACTCGCCCGCCATGAAGGCCGTCTCCGCGCTGCGTCAGCAGTTCGGTGGCCACGCCGTCCACAAGCGCTGAGCGGTATCCACAACCTGTGTACGTTCACCGGCTGGAACTGGTCGACTTCCGCTCGTACGAGCGGGTGGCCGTCGACCTCCAGCCGGGAGCGAACGTCCTGATCGGCGCCAACGGCGTCGGCAAGACAAACCTTGTCGAGGCGCTGGGCTACGTGGCGACCCTGGACTCGCACCGGGTCGCCACCGACGCGCCTCTGGTCCGGATGGGCGCCACGTCCGCGGTGATCCGTTGCGCGGTGGTGCACGACGGCCGCGAACTCCTTGTCGAGCTGGAGATCGTGCCCGGCAAGGCCAACCGGGCCCGACTGGGCCGCTCACCGGCACGGCGGGCCCGGGATGTGCTCGGGGCGCTCCGGCTGGTGCTCTTCGCCCCGGAAGATCTTGAGCTGGTCCGGGGCGATCCGGCCGAGCGCCGCCGCTACCTGGACGACCTGCTGGTCAATCGGCAGCCCCGGTTCGCGGGCGTGCGGGCCGACTACGAGCGGGTCGTCAAACAGCGAAACGCCCTGTTGCGCACCGCGTACCTGGCCCGTAAGACCGGTGGTTCCAGGGGTGGCGACCTCGGCACCCTCGCGGTCTGGGACACCCACCTGGCCCAGCACGGTGCGGAGCTGCTCGCCGGCCGTCTGGAGCTGGTGGCAGCGCTCACCCCGCACGTGGCCAAGGCCTACGACGCGGTTGCCGCCGGTCGGGGTGCGGCGAGCATCACCTACCGGCCCTCGGTCGAGCTGGCCGAGCCGACCACCGATCGGGCCGCGCTGGCCGAGGCGCTGACGGCAGCCCTGGCCGCGTCCCGCTCCGCCGAGATCGAGCGGGGCACCACCCTGGTCGGCCCACACCGCGACGAGTTGGCGCTGAGCCTCGGTCCACTGCCCGCCAAGGGGTACGCCAGCCACGGCGAGTCGTGGTCGTTCGCCCTCGCGTTGCGGCTCGCCGGGTACGACCTGTTGCGCGCCGACGGCATCGAGCCGGTGCTGGTGCTCGACGACGTCTTCGCGGAGTTGGACACCGGCCGCCGGGAGCGGTTGGCGGAGCTGGTCGGCGGGGCGAGTCAGCTGCTGGTCACCTGCGCTGTGGACGACGACGTGCCGGCCGCCCTGCGCGGCACCCGCTACCAGGTCGGCGAAGGGACGGTACGCCGTGTCGGATAAGCCAGGCACCGATCGGCCAGCGGCGGGCGATGCCCCGGCTGCGCGTACTCCTAAGTCGGAGTCGGCGGGCGGTGAGCCGGCGGCGGCCGCCAGCGGGCCGGAGCTGGCCCGGGCGGTGCTCGACGCCGCGCTGTCCCGACGGCAGGCGGCGGCCCGCGCCCGGCGTGCTCCCGGCAGCGGCGACGCTGCCGGCGGCTCGGGGCGGCGGTTGCGCGGTTACTCGGGCCCCGGCCCCGATCCGCGCGATCCGCAGCCGCTCAGCGCCGTGCTGAACCGGCTGGTGAAGGCGCGCGGCTGGCAGCAGCCGGCGGCCGAGGCCACCGTGTTCGGCGCCTGGGAGCGGGTCGTCGGCGCGGAGGTCGCGCAGAACAGCCGCCCGGTGAAGTTGGAGAACGGCGAGCTGACGGTGGAGGCGCGCTCGACCGCCTGGGCCACCCAGTTGCGACTGCTCGCGGGCTCGCTGCTCAAGCAGATCGCCAGCGAGGTCGGGCACAACGTGGTCCGCAAGTTGCACATCCACGGCCCGGCCGCGCCCTCCTGGGGGAAGGGCCCGCGCCGGGTGCGCGGCCGGGGTCCGCGCGACACGTACGGCTGAGCCGGCCGTTCAGCCGCGCCGGTCGGCCTCGCGGGCTGCCCGCTTGCGTTCCCGCTGTTCCCTGGTGAAGCGCTTGCGCTCGGCCAGGTCACGTTTCCACGCCTCGCGGGCCTCGGCCGAGCCGCCCTGCACCGCGCCCTGCACGCCCTCGGCTGGGCCGGCGAGGTGCCGGAAGGCCCAGCGCATCAGTCGACCGCCCTCGCCCGGGGCCCTGGTGATCGCGCCGTCCTCGCTCATCTGCCGCCCTCTTCCCCGCGTCGCCTCGCCGGTTCTCGCCCGTCGCCCGAGCAAACCTTTGGGGCACCAATGGTTGGTGTACCAATGATCGGTACGATAGTCACCGTGCGGAGAGAGGGCAACCGATGAGCGAACGACCGGACGGCGTCGACCCGCTGGCCCTGGAACAGCAGGTCTGCTTCGCCCTCTCGGTCGCCGCGCGCAGCGTGGTGGCCGTCTACCGGCCACTGCTGGAGCCGATGGGGCTCACCCACCCGCAGTACCTGGTGATGTTGGCGCTCTGGCAGCACGCGCCGTTGTCCGGTCGCGATCTCAGTCGCCTGCTCCAGCTCGACCCGGGCACGCTGTCACCCCTGCTCAAGCGGCTGGAGGCGGCCGGCTACCTGCGCCGGGAACGCGATCCGAGCGACGAGCGCAGCCTCGCCGTCACCCTCACCGCCAGCGGTGCCGCGCTGCGGAGTCAGGCCGAGCTGATCCCGGCCGCGATCGTGCAGCGACTCGGGCTGCCCGTCGAGGACCTGCAACACCTGCACGCGGTGCTCACGCAGCTGATCTCGGCCGCCAACCGACCGGCCCCCTCGGAGACTGACGCGGCGCCTCAGGCGTCGGCGTAGACGGCGAACCCGCGCTCGGCGCAGCGCCTGTAGAACGCGGCCAGCACGCCCAGCTCGGCGCAGGTGAAGTTCCACTGCGGCGGGTCACCGCGCTCGTCGCGCAGCGCGTCGAGCCGGCTCTCCAGCCAGCGCAGTTGCTGCTCGGCCAACCGACCGTCGCCGAGCAGGGAGCGCAGCACGATGCTCACCGACTCGAAGGTGACCGCCTCGCCGGTCGCGCGGTGCGCGGCCACGAACCGTTCGATGCCGCTCGCGATCCAGGAGCAGCCGTCCGGGTCGATCACCGGGTCCTCGTCCTCGGCTGCGGCGTCTGTGGCGTACAACACACCTTCGAGGCCGAGAAGCAGATCCACCAGCTCGGTGTACGCGGTCGCCCGGATGGTGCCGGTCTTCGCGATCAACTCGGCCAGCGCCGCGGTCGGCGCGGAGATGCGCGGCAGGTCGACGATCTCGCCGAAGTCGACGAACTCGGCCGGCGCGACCGGGTCGTAGAAGCGGCCGGTCCGCGGCCAGTGCACCGCGACGTTGTCCAGCCCCATCTGTCACCTCTTAAAGAGCACGTGTCGGGTCGATCGGGTCGATCGTCCCGGTTCCAACCGGTAAAGATCAAGGCTGGTTCCGGGGCGCCGCAAACGTACGGCACTGACGCTTCGGCCGCGACCCCCGACCCGCCCGACAGCGGGTCAACCCGTTCCGGGGCGGCGCGTGCGATGAGGGCCTGGCGTGTGGGGGGAGTCGTGGGCGGCGTGGTTCTGCCGGCTATGGACTTCTCAGCCGCCTCGCTGAGGGTGCCGAGTGGTGGTTCTGTCCCCCACGCACAGTAGGATTGACAGCGAGACGAAGACCCGGTGCGGGAGTGGGACGGGGCCGGTGGCCCCAGATTCATTCTCCACGTCGGGTCGAGCCGATCGCGATCCGCGGGCAACCGCGGCGACCGGCGCGTTCGACCCGCTGTCCGGAGTTCTCCGGTGCCGGTCCGCGCGCCGACGTCGCGTCCTGTCCGCCGAACCCGCGCCCGACGCGCCCTACCGGCGCGGCTGACGCGAGAAAGTGGCCGAGGGTGGCAGCGCAGGACAAGCAGGAGTACGGCGCAGAGTCGATCACCGTTCTCGAGGGGCTGGAGGCGGTTCGCAAGCGGCCCGGTATGTACATCGGGTCCACCGGCGAGCGCGGTCTGCACCACCTCGTCTGGGAGGTCGTCGACAACGCGGTCGACGAGGCGCTGGCCGGATACTGCGACACCATCGACGTGGTGCTGCTCGCCGACGGCGGCGTCCGGGTCACCGACAACGGCCGTGGTTTCCCCGTCGACCTCCACCCGAAGCTCAAGAAGCCCGGTGTCGAGGTCGCGTTGACCATCCTGCACGCGGGTGGCAAGTTCGACGGCAAGGCGTACGCGGTCTCCGGCGGTCTGCACGGCGTCGGTGTCTCAGTGGTGAACGCGCTCTCCACCAAGATGTTCGTCGAGATCCACAAGTCCGGCAACGTGTGGCGGCAGCACTACACCAACTCCAAGCCGAGCCCGCTGGAGAAGGGCGAGACCACCGACCGCACCGGCTCGGCGGTCTCCTTCTGGCCCGACCCCGACGTCTTCGAGACCGTCGACTTCGACTTCCAGACCATCTACCGGCGCCTGCAGGAGATGGCCTTCCTCAACCGCGCCCTGCGCATCCACCTGCTCGACGAGCGGGTGGCCGAGGAGGAGGACGGCCGGCAGCGCGAGGTCACCTTCTACTACGAGGGCGGCATCGCGGACTTCGTCCGGCACCTCAACGCCTCGAAGAGCCCGATCCACAAGACGGTGGTCGAGTTCGAGGCCGAAGAGGAGGGCATGTCCCTCGAGATCGCCATGCAGTGGAACGAGTCGTACGGCGAGTCGGTCTACACCTTCGCCAACACGATCAACACCCACGAGGGCGGCACCCACGAGGAGGGCTTCCGGTCCGCGCTGACCAGCGTTGTGAACCGGTACGGCACCGACAAGAAGCTCCTCAAGGGCGACGAGAAGCTCTCCGGCGAGGACATCCGCGAAGGGCTCGCGGCGATCATCTCGGTCAAGCTGGCCAATCCGCAGTTCGAGGGCCAGACCAAGACCAAGCTGGGCAACACCCCGGTGAAGAGCTTCGTGCAGCGGGTCTGCAACGACCGGCTGGTCGACTGGTTCGACCGCAACCCGGCCGAGGCCAAGATGATCATCACGAAGGCGTCCCAGGCGGCCCGCGCCCGGATTGCCGCGCAGCAGGCGCGCAAGCTGGCCCGGCGCAAGTCGCTGCTGGAGTCTGGCTCGATGCCGGGCAAGCTGGCCGACTGCCAGTCGACCGACCCCCGCGAGTCCGAGGTGTTCATCGTCGAGGGTGACTCGGCCGGCGGCTCGGCCAAGCAGGGTCGCGACCCGCGGACCCAGGCGATCCTGCCGATCCGCGGCAAGATCCTCAACGTGGAGAAGGCCCGGATCGACCGGGTGCTGAAGAACAACGAGGTCCAGGCGCTGATCACCGCGCTGGGCACCGGCATCCACGACGACTTCGACATGGAGAAGCTGCGGTACCACAAGGTGGTGCTGATGGCCGACGCGGACGTCGACGGCCAGCACATCCAGACGCTGCTGCTCACCCTGCTGTTCCGCTTCATGCGTCCGCTTGTCGAGATGGGCAACGTCTACCTGGCCGCCCCGCCGCTCTACAAGATCAAGTGGAACAAGAAGGGCGACGACGCCCAGTACGCGTACTCCGACCGCGAGCGGGACGGTCTGATCGCGCTGCGGCAGCAGAAGAAGCCGAACGCCAAGCCGGACGACATTCAGCGCTTCAAGGGCCTCGGCGAGATGAACTATCCCGAGCTGTGGGAAACCACGATGAACCCGGCGACGCGTACCCTGCGTCAGGTCACTCTCGACGACGCGGCGACCGCCGACGAGTTGTTCAGTGTGCTGATGGGTGAGGACGTCGAGGCGCGCCGGTCGTTCATTCAGCGCAACGCCAAGGACGTGCGGTTCCTGGACATCTGACGGACTGCTGCGGATCGGTCGGGCACTGCTCGGCCGATCCGACGGTCCACAGAGTTATCCACAGCTTGGCCGGTATCCACAGCGGTTATCCACAGCACGAAAACGACTCTGAGTCTGATAAGGGTATACAGTGACCGATTCTCCCGAGTCCACACCGAACGAGCCCGAGGTCCCCGCCGAGGCCATCGCCGCGGTGGTCGCGCACGACCGGATCGAACCGGTCGGGCTCGAGGTGGAGATGCAGCGCTCCTACCTCGACTACGCGATGAGCGTCATCGTCGGTCGCGCGCTGCCGGACGTCCGGGACGGCCTCAAGCCGGTCCACCGCAAGATCCTCTACGCGATGTTCGACTCCGGCTACCGTCCGGACCGCGGCTACGTGAAGTGCTCCCGTGTCGTCGGTGACGTGATGGGTCAGTTCCACCCGCACGGCGACTCGGCGATCTACGACGCGCTGGTCCGGATGGCGCAGTCCTGGTCGCTGCGCTACCCGTTGGTCGACGGCAACGGCAACTTCGGCTCGCCGGGTAACGACCCTGCCGCCGCCATGCGATACACCGAGTGCAAGCTCGACCCCCTCGCCATGGAGATGCTGCGGGACATCGACGAGGACACCGTCGACCTGCAGGACAACTACGACGGCCGGGCCAAGGAGCCCACCATCCTGCCGTCGCGGATCCCCAACCTCCTGGTGAACGGCTCCGAGGGCATCGCGGTCGGCATGGCCACCAAGATCCCGCCGCACAACCTGCGGGAGATCGGCGCGGCGGTGCAGTGGTGCCTTGAGCACCCGGAGGAGGACGAGGAGACCACCCTCGAAGCCCTGCTCGGCATCGTCAAGGGCCCGGACTTCCCGACCCACGGCCTGATCGTCGGCACCACGGCGATCCAGGACGCGTACCGCACCGGTCGCGGCTCGATCCGGATGCGCGCAGTGGTGGAGGTCGAGGAGGACAAGCGGGGCCGCCCCTGCCTGGTCGTCAGCGAGCTGCCCTACCAGGTCAACCCGGACAACCTCGCCGAGCGGATCGCCGAGCTGATCAAGGAGGGCAAGCTCGCCGGGATCGCCGACATCCGCGACGAGTCCTCCGGTCGTACCGGCATGCGGATCGTCCTGGTGCTCAAGCGCGACGCTGTCGCGAAGGTCGTGCTGAACAACCTCTACAAGCACACCCAGCTCCAGGAGACCTTCGGCGCCAACATGCTGGCCCTGGTCGATGGGGTGCCGCGCACGCTCAACCTGGCCCAGTTCCTGCGCTACTACGTCGAGCACCAGATCGACGTGATCCGCCGGCGGACCGCGTACCGTCTGCGCAAGGCCGAGGAGCGGGCACACATCCTGCGCGGCCTGGGCAAGGCGCTGGACGCGCTGGACGAGGTGATCGCCCTGATCCGGCGCTCGCCGACTGTGGACGACGCCCGGCAGGGCCTGATCCGGCTGCTGGAGATCGACGAGATCCAGGCGACCGCGATCCTGGACATGCAGCTGCGCCGGCTCGCCGCCCTGGAGCGGCAGCGGATCATCGACGACCTGGCGAAGCTCGAGATCGAGATCGCCGATCTCAAGGACATCCTCGCCAAGCCCGAGCGGCAGCGGAAGATCGTCTCGGATGAGCTGGGCGAGATCGTCACCAAGTGGGGCGACGACCGGCGGACGCAGATCATCCCGTTCGACGGCGAGGTCTCGATGGAGGACCTCATCGCCCGCGAGGACGTGGTCGTCACGATCACCCGCACCGGGTACGCCAAGCGGACCAAGGTCGATCTGTACCGCTCCCAGCGGCGCGGCGGCAAGGGCGTCAGTGGCGCCACGCTGCGGCAGGACGACATCGTCAGCCACTTCTTCGTCTGCTCGACCCACGACTGGATCTTGTTCTTGACGAACAAGGGCCGCGTCTACCGGGCCAAGGCGTACGAGTTGCCGGAGGCCAGTAGGGTAGCCAAGGGCCAACACGTGGCCAATCTGCTCGCCTTCCTACCCGACGAGCAGATCGCGCAGATCATTGAGATCCCGAACTACCAGGTAGCCCCCTATCTGGTACTGGCCACGAAGAACGGCCTGGTGAAGAAGACGCGGCTCGAGGAGTTCGACTCCAACCGTTCCGGCGGCATCATCGCGATCAACTTGCGCGATGAGGACGAGCTGGTCGGTGCTGCGCTGGTTGCGCCGGAGAACGACCTGCTGCTGGTGTCGAAGAAGGCACAGGCGATCCGGTTCAACGCCTCGGACGAGGCGTTGCGGCCGATGGGTCGGGCCACCTCGGGCGTGATCGGCATGCGCTTCACTGACGATGACGTCCTGCTCGCCATGGAAGTCGTGCGGGATGGTTTGGACGTTCTGGTGGCCACGAACGGGGGATACGCGAAGCGAACCCCGATCGAGGAATACCCGGTGCAGGGCCGGGGAGGTAAGGGCGTGTTGACTGCAAAGATCACCGAACGGCGCGGTGGTCTGGTTGGCGCGGTGGTGATCGATCCGGACGACGAGCTGTTCGCGATCACCAGCAACGGTGGTGTCATTCGGACTCCGGTGAAGCCTGTACGGCGTACGCGTGACCGGAACACAATGGGGGTCAAGCTGATGGACCTCCCGGACGGCGTGACTATCGTGGCGATTGCTCGCAATGCCGACGAGCCTGACGAACAGGACTAGTTGAATGACGGAGACACAGGCGAAGTCGGGGAACTCGGGGACCTCGGCCAAACCGGTCGACGAGGAGGCCGCCAAGGGCGGCACACCAGCGACCGGCCGCGCGGCCGTGGGCCGGGCGACGGTCCCCGCCGACGCGCCTGCCCCGAAGTTCACCAGGGCTCCAGGTATGACACCCCCGCCGGAGCAGCCGGGCGACGATGGCGAGTCCAACGACAAGACCGAGACGCCCAGCGCCGAGGCGCCGACGTCGGCCGCCGCCAGTCCTCCGGGTCCGGCGGCGGCACCCTCGGCACGTCCGGCGACCACCCAGCCGATCGGTCTCCGACCCGGTCAGGCGGCGTCCACCGGGTCCACCGGCACCCAGCCGCGGATCACACCCGGGATGACCCAGCCGCAGCCGGACGCGGCACGTACTGCCGCCGCTGCCGGCCGCCCGGCCAGCGGCGGTGGCCTGCCGCCGGGCATCGGCAACGCGTCCGCCGTCGGCGCAGCCCGCGTCGGTGACGCGGTGCGTGCGGCGCGTACGTCGGTCAGCTCGGCCGCCTCCCGCGGCCCGCGCCGGGCCCGGCTGAACCTCAAGCGGATCGACCCCTGGTCCGTGATGAAGTTCGCATTCGCGGTGTCGGTGGTGCTCTTCATCGTCGTGGTGGTGGCCACCTCGGTGCTCTACCTGGCGCTGGACGCGATGGGTGTGTTCCAGAGCGTCAACGAGAGCCTGAGCGATCTGGTCAACGCCGGTGGTGGGCAGAGCACCAGCGGCTTCCAGATCACCGCCAAGGGCGTGATTCTCAGCTCGGCGCTGATCGGCCTGGTCAACGTGGTGCTGTTCACCGCCTTGGCCACCCTTGGCGCGTTCGTCTACAACGTCTGCGCCGACTTGGTCGGCGGGATCGAGCTGACCCTCGCCGAGCGGGACTGAGTGACCGGGACGCCGGGGCACCGCGGAAAGCGGTCGCTCCGGCGTCCCGTACTCGGGTAGGTTTTGCAGGCGGCGACGGCCTGGCTCGCAAGCGCGGACCCCGATTTGGGGCCGGCGGAGCGGATGGGTTAATCTTGCTCGTCGCAACGCGGGGCTATAGCTCAGTCGGTTAGAGCGCAGAGCTGATAACTCTGAGGTCGATGGTTCGATTCCATCTAGCCCCACCGCATGTCGTCCGACGGTAGTCGAGCGCGAGGGGTCGCCCCATGTTCAAGAAGCTGCTGATTCTGGCTGGCGTCGTCGGTGTGGCCGCCGTCGTGTTCAACAAGATCAAGGCGTCGAACGACGAGCGTGCCCTGTGGCACGAGGCGACCACCGCGCCCGACCTGCGCTGACGCTCGGCCCGGCGACGAGCGATCGTTGCCAAGGCCACCCGCGGGGCCCTAGCTCAACTGGCAGAGCACTGCCTTTGCAAGGCAGGGGTTAGGGGTTCGAGTCCCCTGGGCTCCACCAGCACTTTCCCGGTTGATACCGTCCCTCCTGCCCGAGAATCCGGTCAACGCTGAGGCAGCGTGGCGAACCCTCGCCAGCGGGACATGGCCACAGAAACTCTGCGCCTGCCGAAAGCAGCCCGGCGGTTTCTGGGTAGCCGCGAACGACGCCCAGGCGGCAGCCGACGCCCTCACCGGAAGCGCCTACCGCGCCGCGAGAGTGTTTGAGCGTTAGTCGACTAGCCGGCCGACCAGCGCGGCGAGCTGATCGGGATGCTCATCGGTGACCAAGTGGCCGGCGGCGGAAATAATGTCAGGGTCAACATGGAGCCGCTGTTGTGCGCCTGAACGCAGTCGGTTCGGCGGCAGGAATACGTCCTGGTCTCCGCTTGCGATCACGACCGGCATCGTGCGCGCCACCGCCGGTACGAGGTCATCGGAACTCACCGGACGGGCGTGTCGGGCGACCAACGTCATCCACTCCACGAGGTCGGTGCGGGGCTCTCGGCCGGGAGCAGACAGGATTCGCAGCAGACGAAGGCTCGAAGCAGCCCGTGGCCGCACCAGCCAGCTCAGGAACGCCAACAACACACGGGGAGTGACCCTGAGTCGGCACAGCCCTCCCGGAGCCACGGCGACCTTGCCGTGAATCCGCGAATGATCTGCCGTAAGCGCGACAGCGCCGCCGAACGAATGCCCGAACACCACGACCGGCCCGACGCTGGTTTCCTCAATGACCTCTCCCAGCCATGAGCCGTACCACGTGAGCCGGCCACCGGCGGCATCCGCTTCACCGGAACTCAATCCAGGCTGGCCCGGAACGTCAGCAGCGACCACCCGGTACCGCTTAGTCAAGGCTGTGAGCAACGGCAGGTAGGCGGCCGTGCTGAAGCGGTCTCCACCGACGAATACGACCGTGACCGGGCCTGCGCCAGCGGTAACGACGTGCGTGTCCTCGCCTTGGACGCGAATCACGTGTCGATCGTGTTGGACCGGCCAGGCACTCAGCTGTTCCTCGCACCACTGACGCATGCTGTCCCTGCCCGCAGGAGTCCGATAGATCGACCTCACCGCTGCATCCTGCACCAGGATCATCGGAAGCACCATGCCACCACCTCAAGCATTGACACCGGGAAGCAGGCCCGTTCCACGCTGTGCGGACTCACAGGGGGGATGGGCTTGAGGGGGAAGCGACGGCTCCACGCCTCAGGCGTGCCACGACTTGCCCATCAATCTCAATCTTCATACGGCGCACAAGGCCACTAGCGTCCAGGGCGCGACTGACGGTGATCCTCGGCATGAGGGTTCCGTCCCTTCCCTGCGGCGCTGTGGTACATCGAAGTACCTCAGCGCCGTGCATGCCAAACCAAAGGCAGGTAAGTACAGCCATCCGTACTCAGGGGTCGGAGCGCGCGACGCGGACGGCGACGCCGTCGAGGATCAACTCCAGCCCGAGTGAGAAGTCCGCGTCGGCGATCGCCTCGTCGGGAGTGTCGGACGGCGGCGCCTCGAACAGTGTCGAGGCGAACAGCCGGGCTGTCTCGGGGAAGCGGTCGGGGTTGACGAGTCGCGCCAGCGCCCGGCCGTAGTCGCGTTCGGCGTCGGCCTGGCCCTGGCCTTCAGCCCTGCCGTCGGCGAGTTCGCTGTGTTGCCGCACCGACTGAACCACGTAGCCGCTGATCAGTGACATCGCGCCGATCTTGTGCGCCCAGTCGAGGAGGGTGTCGGACATGATCGCCAGCGCGGCCTCCATCCAGGCGATCTGGTGCGGCCCGGAGGGCGGTCCGGCGACGGGCACGCGCGTCAACCACGGCCGACGCTGAAGCACCGCGCGGTGCGCGAAGGCCCAACGGCGCAGCCCTCCTCGCCACTCAGGGGCGTCGATGTTCGGCGGTGGGCCCAAGGCGGCGTCGGCCATGAGTGTGAGCAGTTCGTCCTTGGAGCCGACGTGCCGGTAGAGCGACATGCTCGTGAAGCCGAGGCTCGTGGCGACCTTGGGAAGCGTCACGCCGTCGAGCCCGTCCCGGTCGGCGATCTTCACCGCAGCGGCGACGACCACGTTGACGTCGAGGGACGCGGGCCGTCCGAGGCGCGACGACTCCGACATCCCCCACAGCCGGCGCAGTGGCGCCGGAACGAAATCGTCGCTGGTCATGGGCTCCCACGTTCGCCCCGGAAGGTTACGTCCACATCATGACAGACAGCATTAGTGTACGGCTGATACTTTCTCTCTGAAACTATAGTTGAGTCACGGGGAGGGACGTCCATGAGCATTGACACCGCACCGCGGACTTCGAGAGGGCCGGTGCTGCGCGCCGAGCGTGCCCTCGCGCCGGACCTGGCCCGGGGAGCGATGCTGCTGATCATCGCGCTGGCCAACGTCGCCGGAGTCGTCTTCGCCGGGGAGCCCGGCCTCGACGCCACGCCGGAAGGCGTTGACCGCGGCCTCAACTTTCTGCTCTTCGAACTCGTCCATGCGCGCGGCTATCCGGTCTTCGCCGTGATGTTCGGCTACGGGCTGGTCCAGCTCGCCCGCCGCCAGGACGCCTCCGGAGCCACCCCGAGGCAGGTCCGCTCCGTGCTGTTGCGCCGCAACTTCTGGCTCGTCGTGTTCGGCTTCGTGCACGCCGCGTTGCTGTACTACGGGGACTTCCTCGGCGCGTACGGGATCGTCGGGATCCTGATGACAGTGTTGCTGCTGCGCCGCAGCGACAGGTTCCACCGCATAGCGCTGGTGCTCTGGGCGCTGTCGGCGGTCGAGGTGCTGGCCATCGGCGCCATGGTGGTGAGCGGCATCCTCGGAGGGTCGGGTGGGTCGGCGCCGCTGCCGTCGGGCCACGTCGACTCCCTCGCCGCGCCCGGTTACGTCGCGGCCATGCTGGAACGCCTCGGCGAGTGGCCGGCGCACACGCTGACCGTCCTGCCCTTCATCATGATCGCCTGGCTGGGCATGTGGGCAGCCAGGCGCCGGATCCTCGAAGAGCCGGCTCGGCACCGGGCCCTGCTCACCTGGACCGCAGTCATCGGTCTCGGCGTCGCCGTCGCCGGAGGCCTACCGGCAGCCCTGGTCGGTGCCGGATGGCTGCACGTCGACGAATCAGCCGCCAGCCTGATGATGCTGCTGCATGGGGCGAGCGGCATGTTCGCCGGACCGGGTTACGTGGCCGTCTTCGGCCTGATAGCCCTGCGGGTCAGCCGATCCGGCACCGTCGTCGGCGCTCTCGCCGCCCTCGGTCAGCGGTCCCTGTCGGGATACCTGTTCCAGTCGGTGGCCTGGCTCGTTCTCCTTGCGCCCTTCACGCTCGCCCTCGGCGACCGGTTCGGCAGCCCCACGGTGACCGGTCTGCTCATCGCGGTGGCCGTCTGGCTGGCCACCGTCCTGATCGCCCGCCAGCTCGACAAGCGCAAGCAGCCCGGACCCGCCGAGATCGTCCTGCGCCGCCTGACCTACCGGCCCCGAGGAATCGACTGCGGTTGAGCCGCCGGAAGCGGGGACCGGCCCAAAGCCAGAAGAGCGACGCCGCCAGTCCAATGGCGCCCATGGCGACGATCACGCCTCGGGGCATCTCGGTGTTGACTGGCTTCGGCATGCATCTGGCCGGGGTGTAGTCGATGGTCAGTTGCTGGTGCAGCGGCGGAAGCTGCCGGTCGGGGAACGAGTGCGCGTAGATACCGCAGGTGGTCGGTCCGTCGGCGGTGACGACACGTACCTGCACGTAGGCGCCCTGGGCGCCGTGGGCCGGTTCCACCGCGACCACCGTCGCTGGCATCAGTACGCCGGCCGGTGGGGGCGGCTGGCGGTCATCGGTGATGCCTATCAGTATCAGCAAGCTGCACGGCAGCAGCAGCGACAGCGGAAGGGATGGCCAGACCCTTTGGACGAGTCCCGTTGGCCAAGAACGACGGCATGGCGTCAGGTTAGCCATCGAAATCAATGAGGTTGTCCTGGGCGGTGATGGCGCTGCCGGTCGGGGCGATCCCGTTGCGGTCAGCGTGATGACTCAGGGGCATCATGATGACTCAGGGACATCACGCACTTCGCTGCGAACGCCGCCAGTCAACCTTCGGAGCCGCCGGCGGCCTTGGGGTGGGCCTCCGGGAGACGTTCCACAAGCTTGGTGAGCGCGCCGTTGGCGAAGGTCGCGCCGAGCGCCGACCCGGCCCCGATGGTCCAGCCCACCGGCCCGAGCGGGGTGCAGCCGAAGAACTGGCTCACCCCGGGGGTCTGCACCACCACTACCAGGACTCCCAGTGACGCCGCAGTGGAGGCCAGCACGGCCGGGCTGGTGCCGCCGGCCAGGATGGTCTGCCCGAGTTGGGTGCCGACCAGGGAGACCAGGGCGACGGTGCCGGCCCGTTGACGGCGTCCGGTGTAGCGGGCCAACGTCCAGCCTGCTGTCGCGCCCAGCGTGGTGGCTGCCGCCCGCAGCCCGATCTCCCTGGTGAGGCTCTCGCCGAGCGCCGTGTCCGGGCCCTCCCGGAGCAGCGCGTCGGTGCGGTCCGACGCGGGTGGCCGGACTGCGATGGCCAGCGCCGGCGCCAGGTCGGTGAGCAGGTTGACAAGCAGGAGTTGTCGTCCGGTGAGCGCGGAGCGGCCGGTCGCGGCAGCGGTGAGCACACTGAACGCGATCTCGCCGAGGTTGCCGCCGACCAGGATGCTGAGCGCGTGCCGCACCGACGACCACATGGCCCGCCCTTCGATCAGGGTGGCGATGATGGTTTCCAGCCGGTCGTCGGTGACCACCAGGTCGGCTGCGGCGCGGGCGGCCGGGGTGCCCCGTTGACCGAGGGCGATGCCGACGTCGGCAAGCCGGATCGCCGGGGCGTCGTTGGCGCCGTCGCCGGTCATCGCCACGGTCCGCCCGCACTTCTGCAACGCCTGGATGATCCGCACCTTGTGTGCAGGGGTGCAGCGGGCCACCACGTCGGTGTTGGCCAACCGCTCGGCGAGCGCGTCGTCGTCGAGTTGGTCGAGTTCAGCGGCGGTGACCACCCGCTGTTCGTCGTGTTCACTGATGGTGGCGGCGATGGCCTCCGCGGTGGCCGGGTGATCACCAGTAATCATGATGGTGTGCACGCCGGCCTGCCGGATCCGGCGTACCGCAGGGGCTGCGCTCTCCCGGACACCGTCAGCGAGGGCCAGGAAACCCACGAAGGTCAGCCCTCGAACGTCGGAGTCGGTCACCTTCGGGTCGTTCACCGGGCACTCCGCGACGGCGAGGATCCGGTTTCCCGCACCGGCCCGGTCGGCGAGCATCCGCTCCAGCTCCGCGCGGCCGGCGTCGTCCAGCGGTTCCTGGCGACCGTCCATGCGTCGGGACGAACAGCGCGGCAGCACCGTCTCCGGAGCACCCTTGACGCTCAACAGCAGGTGACCGTCGGTCTGCCCGATACTGGCGTGGTAGCCGCGGGACGGCTCGAACGGCAGCCCTCCGGCGGCCCGCCACCCGGCGGCACCGGTCTGCTCCACCACCCCGGCCTCACCGGCGCCCCGCCGGACCGCCCGGTCGGTCTGCAACGCCAACTCCTCCGGATTCTTCGCGGCCGGGGTGGCCCGCAGCGCCGCGGCCAGCGTCATCCGGAGTCGGTCGTCCAACCGGTCCAGCGGGGCGTACCGGTCGCCGACGCTGTCGCCGACCCCGGCCAGCAGCAGCTTGCCCTCGGTGAGGGTGCCGGTCTTGTCGAAGCAGAGCACGTCCACCCGGCCCAGCGCCTCGATGGTGCGCGGGTTGCGGACCAACGCGCCGTGCTCGGCCAGCCGCCGGGCCGCGGCCAGCTGCGCCGCGCTGACCAGGAACGGCAGCCCCTCCGGCACGGACGCCACGGCGAGGTTCGCGGCGGTCGCCGCCGTTTCGGCAAGGGGTACGCCTCGAAGCAGGCCCGCGCCGGCCACCGCCACAGCGGAACCGGCCGCCAACGGGATGGCGGCGCTGGTCAACGCGCCGAGCCGAGCCTCCACCCCACTGGTGGGGGGTGCCTGCCGCACCAACGCCAGGCTGCGCCCGGCCTCGGTGTCGTTGCCGGTCGCCACCACCACTGCGGTGCCGTGCCCGGCGGCGACTGTGGTGCCCTCGTAGAGCATCGAGTGTCGGTCGGCGATGGCCGCGGCGACCACCGGTCGGTTGGACTTGGCGACCGGCAGCGACTCACCGGTCAGCGACGACTCGTCGGCCTCCAGGCCCACCGACTCGAGCACCCGGCAGTCGGCGGGCACCGAGTCGCCCGGTTCGAGGGCGATGACGTCCCCGAGGACCAGGTCTTCGGCGGCGAGAACCTGCTCGGCACCGTCCCGGCGGACCCGGGCGGTCACCGCCGACCGCGACAGCAGCTCCGCCAGCGACCTCTCCGTGTTGCGCTCGTGCACCGCCCCGATCAGGGCGGACCCACCGACCACGCTTCCCACCAGCGCGGCGTCGACAAGTGAGCCGAACGACGCGGAGAGCACCGCCCCGGCGGCCAGCACCGGCGTGAGCGGGTTGGACAACTCGTCCACGAAGGCACGCAGCAACCCACCACTTCCGGGTGCGGCGCCGCCGTTGTCACCGGAACTGTGGCGTCGGCGCTGCGCCTCGGCGCTGGCCAGGCCGTCCGGGGTGGAGCGCAGGTGGTCGAGCACGGTGCCGACCGGCATCAGGTGCCAGGCGGTTGCCACGGGCGCCGGGGTGTCCGACTGGTCGTGCAACCGGCGGGCCTGCCAGACCCCGTTGGCGAAGGCCAGCCCGGCCGCGCCGTTGACCGCGACGAGCGCCCGGTGCGGCAGCTGGGTCGGCGGGGCGGTGAACGCGCCAAGCGCCCCGAGACCGGTGCCGGCCATGGCCAGTCGGATGTTCTGCTGGGCCGTGCGCCGGGCCACCCCGGTCGCCTCGATCACCAGCGCCACCACCCGCAGGTCGGCACCGACCAGCAGGTGCGCGCCCCACGGCGGCAGTTCCTCCGGCGCGGCGAACCCGAGACCGCAGTCGGACGCGCCGAGTGCCTTCCGGTCCGCGGAAACCAGCATCACCACGGCGCCGTCGCGCTGCAACGCGCGTACCGACTCGGCCAACTGGTCCCCGCCGGGGAGCATCGCGTCGGCGAAGCCGTACCGCTGCTCGTCGCCGCCGGCGACGACCAGCCGCAGGCCGGCATGTCGGGCGGCGGAGGGCAGGCCGTCGACGCCCGGCGCGGGTTCCGGCTCGACCCGCAACAGGGCGGCGAGCCGGTCGCCGTGGGTGAGACCGAGGAGTTGGCCGCCAGCGGAGCGCAGCCGGGCAGCGTCCGGGATGTCCGAGTCGTTCGCCGGCATCCGGTCCAGCGGCCCGAGCCGCCAGCCGTCCGCCGTACGGGAAGCGGACGGGTCGTCCGGGTCGAACAACGCGAAGGCCCGCTCGGCCACCTGGTCGACGTCCGCGTCTGACGCCGGCGCCAGATCGGCCAGGACGCCCCGGTCCGAGCCGAGCACGGCGGCGTCGAGCACGAGCGTGTCGATCCGGTCCAGTTCGCGCAGCACACTCCGGTCCATCGCGATCACACCACGCCGCGCCAGCATCCGACCGAGCTGAGCCGCGTACCCCTCGCGGCCGCTGCCCGGCGCCTTCGGCAGCGCGGACAGGCCCAGCGCGGTGGCCCGCTTCGGCCCGGCGAACGGCACCGCCGCCGCACCGGCGGCCGCACCGGCGGCGAGCATGCGGTTGATGTACCGCTCGACCGGGCCGTCCGGCTTTGGCCGCGGACGTTCGACCACCGGCCAGCGGGCGGTGGCCCGTTCGGCATCGCCGGTCAGCCGTGGCTCGGCCTTCTCCCAGGCGGAGAGTTGGGCCCGATCCTCACCCCACTGCACGACCCGTTGGGCGCCGTCCAGGACGATGCCCGTCCAGCGGCCGGTCAAGCCCTGCACCACCGCCTCGGCCAGCGGAAACAGAATGTCGGCGCGCGGGTCGGAGCGCAGCCGTCTGCCGATGAACTCGTGCAGCTTCGGCTGAAGATCCACTGCGGAGAGCAGGCCAGCCACCTCGCCGGGCAGCGGCGCGAACGGGAGGATCCGGGTGGCCGCCGAGATGGTCAGGCCCAGGGCGTCCGAGGCGAGCGCGCCGAGGGTGCGCGGGGTGCGCGGCCCCTCCTCGGGTGGGTGCGGCGGCGGGATCTCCGGGTCGGGTTCGTGGTCGCAGGTCCGCTCGACGCGGTCGATGGTGGCGATCAGGTCGCGCAGCGTCGGCTCGGGGGTCTGGACGGCTACCACCACCCGGCCGGAGGGTGCGTTGACCCGGGCCCAGGCCACCCCGGGCATCTGCTCCAGCGCGCCCTCCACCTGACGGGCCAGCCGGTTCCCACCGTCTTGGCAGACACCGTGCACCTCGATGTGGTGCCGGCCCGGTCGGGACCAGACCCGACGGCGCGTCAGCCCGGCTGTCCGCGCCAGCCGGACCGCTGCCGAACCGACCGACCGGGACGCCTCGCCGACCAGGTGCGGCACGCCGAAGGACGGCAGGATGCGGCCGGCAGCGCGACCCGCCGCCGTCATCGAGGCGTACGGCTGGACGGGCGCCAGCCCGGCTCCCTGTTGCCGCTCGTCCTGACCTTGGCCATGTCGTCCTCCCACCGCACTCACGTCCGGCGGCCTGGCTTCCCGACCTGCCATCCGTTATGCCCCCTGAGTGGCGGAATTTTCCGCAGTCGCTGGCGCATGGACGGGATGGGCCGTGGAACCCGACGACCATCACCGGACATGGGGAGGCCGGCATGAGCACGCTGACGCGACATCTCAACGGTTCACGGGAGAACGTCACGATGTACAACCGGCGGGTGCAACTGCCGATGCTGGGTGAGGTGGCGGTGCCACCACCGGACAAGGTCGCCTACTACGCCGGGCTCGGGGTGCTCGCCGCGCTACAGGTCATCGAGTGGCCGATCGCTGTGGTGATCACCGCCGGTCACCTGCTGGCAGACCAGCATTTTTCCGGCCTGGTGCGCGGTGTCGGGGAGGCGCTGCAGGACGCCTGACGAGAGCCAGGTCACCGGACGGTTGACATGAATCAGGGTTGAGGTCGCATGCTCGGTCGATGCCGAGCACAGCCGTCACCGCCACACCCGCCGCACCGGGCCTCTTCGCACCGCGGCTGCGCGCGATGACGGTGGGCAGTGTCGCGCTGATCTCACTCCTCGCGTTCGAGGCGTTGGCGGTCGGTACGGCGATGCCGACCGTCGCGCGCAGCCTGGACGGGTTGGCGCTCTACGGGATCGCGTTCGGCGGTCCGTTCGCCACCGGTGTGCTGGCCATGGTGGTTTCCGGCATCTGGTGCGACGCGCGGGGTCCAAAAGGGCCGATGTGGCACGGCGTCGCCTGGTTCGTGGTCGGGTTGCTGATCGCCGGGACCGCCCCCGTGATGAGCGCGCTGGTCGTCGGGCGGGTCGTGCAGGGTTTCGGCTCCGGGCTGCTCTCGGTGGCGCTCTATGTGATCGTCGGGCAGGCGTACCCGCAGGAGCTGCACCGGCGGATCTTCGCGGCGTTCGCGGCGGCGTGGGTCGTACCGTCGCTGGTCGGGCCGGCGGTCGCCGGCCTGATCGTGCAGTACCTGGGCTGGCGGTGGGTCTTCCTGGCGGTGCCGGCGGTGGCAGTGCCGGCGGTGCTGCTGATCCACCCCGGCCTGCGGTCGCTGGGCCGAAGTGCGACAACGCGCCCGCCGACGGGTGCGGTGGCGCGGATCGGTTGGGCGTGCGGGGCCGCTGTGAGTGCCGCACTGCTGCACATCGGGGGACAGCAGCGCGGTGTCACAGCTCTGGGTCTTGTCGCGCTCGCCGTGGTCGGCCTGCTGGTCTGTGCCCCGCGACTGCTGCCGGCCGGGTTCCTCCGGGCCGCGCGCGGGTTGCCCACAGTGGTGGGGCTGCGTGGTCTGGCGTCGGCGGCCTTCGTCGGCGCTGAGGTGGTCATCCCGCTCATGCTCTCCCGGGAACGGGGCCTGTCGCCGACGGCGGCCGGTCTGGTCCTCACCGTCGGCGCGCTGGCGTGGTCGGCGGGCTCCTGGTTGCAGGGCCGGATCCCGGTGCCGGCGTCGCGGGCCAGCCTGCCGCGGGCCGGGCTGACCTGCATCACGGTCGGCACCGTCACTGTGGCGCTGGCCGTCCGGCCCGAGCTTCCGGTGACCGTCGCCGTGCTCGGTTGGGCGATCGCGGGTCTGGGCATGGGGCTGCTCTATCCGTCGTTGTCGGTGCTCACCTTGGAGCTGTCCGCACCGGGTGAGCAGGGCCGCAACAGCTCGTCACTGCAACTGAGCGACTCCCTCTTCGCGGCGACGGTGCTCGCGCTGACCGGGGCCGTGTTGGCGACCGGAAGTGCGCCCGGCCCGGCCAGCTACGCGACGACGTTGGTGGTGGCCGCAGGCCTGGCGCTGCTCGGGGCGCTGCTGGCCGGCCGGGTCGTGGTGGGCGGGGGTGCGCGACCGGCCGGGTGATCCGTGGATTCGGCCGCGTCCCACCCGCTCGTGCCGGAAGGATGGCGGGCGATGAACCTCCTGACCATTCTGCCGCTCGCCGTGGTCATGGTCGCCGGAACGCAGTTGGTGGTGGCGGTCTTCCTGGCGTCGTCGGATCGGCCCCGGGCGGCGTCGCTGGGCTTCCTCGCCGGTGCGGGGCTGGTGGTCGCCGCCGGGGTGACGGTGGCCTGGTTGTTGACCAAGCTGGTGGGTGGGGTGGCCGCCGACGCCAGCGCCGTCGCCGGGAAGGTCGATCGCGGCCCCGCCATCGACCTGGTGGTGCTGGCGCTGCTGGTGTGCCTGGCCGTGCTGATCTGGGTTCGCCGGGACCGCTCCGGGCCGCCGCGCTGGCTGGGGAGCATCGAGCATGCCGGTCCGTCGCGGGCGCTGCGGTTGGGTGCGCTGCTCTTCGTGGCGACGCCGACCGACGACCTGACCATGGCCACCGTCGGGGCGAGCGTGGCCCGACATGATCTGCCGTGGTGGCACCTGGTGCCGTTCGTGCTGCTCACAGTGCTCCTGCTCGCGCTGCCTCTGCTGGCGTTGCTGCTGCTGGGGAGCAGGGCCTCGCGGGTGCTGACCCGGATGCGGGAGTGGGCCGAAGGGCACGCCTGGATCGTCAACGAGATCGTGATCGCGTTCTTCGCGCTGCTCACAGTGGTGGACCTGATCCGGTCGGGGTGAGCCGCCGCCCAACCCCGTCACGGGATGCCACGCCGTTTCGTCAAGGTCAGATCGAGCGAGTGGGAGGACGAGATGAGGGTCCTGGTCACCGGGGCGTCCGGCAATCTGGGCCGTGCGGTGCTGGGCCGATTGCGCGACGACGGGATCAGCGGCCGCCAGCCGCCAGCCGCCCGCCGCCGACCACCTGGCCGACACGTACGGGGGAACCGGGCGGAAATGAGAGCAACAACGGTTCACGTTCGTCTTACCGTGACGCCATGTTCGCTGTCGTCACCACTGTGATCCTCTACGTCTTCGGCTTCGTCTTCCTCTACGGCGTGATCCGGCTGGGTGTCCGGCACGCGTTCGAGGATCTGGAGCTGCAACGGGCCAAGGCCCAGCGCGAGGAGGAGCTGGCGGCTGCCCGCGACCGCTCCTTCATGCGCGACAACGCGTTCCTCGCGGGCAGTTGAGCGCCGGATCGATCCGGCCCGGGCCGGTGGCGTCGCCGGGGGGCCGGGGAGCCGCTGGGCGGTTCAGCGTCGCGGATGCGAGGATCGCACCCGTGATGGGAACGCTGAAGACCGAACCGGCCCGCGCCCGCCTGGATCTGCTCGCCCCGCCGGTCGCCGAGGCAATCGCCCAGTGGCCGGCCGACGCGCCGGTGGACGTCAACGATGTGCTGGTCGCGCCGATCGACGCCGACCTCGCCGACACCGCGGCGTTCTGCGCGGCGTACGAGGTGGGGTTGGACGTGTCGGCCAACTGTGTAGTGGTGGCGGGCAAGCGTGAGGGCGTGGTCCGCTACGCGGCCTGCATCATCCTGGCCACCACCCGGGCCGACGTGAACGGGGTGGCCCGCCGGGCGTTGGACGTCCGCAAGGCGAGCTTCGCGCCGATGGACGACGCTGTCGAGTTGACCGGCATGGAGTACGGCGGCATCACCCCGATCGGGCTGCCGGCGCAGTGGCCGATCCTTGTGGACGCGCGGGTCATCGCCACACCGCACGTGATCGTCGGGTCCGGCGTACGGCACAGCAAGATAGCGCTGCCGGGGCCGGCGCTGGGCGCGCTGCCGGGAGCCCAGGTGGTGGAAGGGCTGGCCAGGCCGGCCTGACCAGGCATCGGCATCGATGTTGTTGCACGTGAAACATCGTGATCATCGATGCCGGACGCCCGGTCGTCGGTGACTCAGTGTGAGTGCGCTGCGGACTCGCGCTGCTCGACCTCGGTGAACGCGGCGAGCAACGTCTGCACCTCCTGCGCGCCGGAGACCGCGTACTTCCCGGCCAGCACGAAGGTCGGCACGCTGGTGATGCCCAGATCCCGGGCGGCGGCCAGACCGGCGGCGACGTCGGAGACGCGCTCGTCGGAGTCGAGGAACCGGCGCGCGTCGGCCGCGTCGAGACCGATCTCACCGGCCAGGGCGGCCAGAGCCTCCCGCGAGCCGACGTCGACCCCGTTGTTGAAGTGCGCCTGGTAGAGCGCCTCCACCATCTCGGCCGCCCTGCCCTGGTCGGTCGCCCAGGAGACCAGCCGGTGCGCGTCGAAGGTGTTGGCGATCACCGCGCGGTCGTAGTCGAGCCGCAGCCCATCGGCCGCGGCGACCTGGGTCACGTGGTCGACCATCTGCCGGGCGCGCTCCGGGCCGCCGAACTTGCCGGCCAGCGCCTGCACCAGTGGCAGGGGCTGCGGCACCGGCGACGGGTCGAGCTGGAACGGCCGGTAGCGGACCGTCACCTCGCCCTCGTAACTGGCGAGGGCCTCGTCCAGGCGGCGCTTGCCGATGTAGCACCACGGGCAGATGACGTCCGCGTAGATCTCGATCTCCATGATCGGTGGCAACCTCACTGTCAGGCGAGTTGTTCCCGGATCTGCCGCTTGAGGCGGCCCAGGATCGCCGTGCCGCCACGGATCCGCAGCGGGCTGATCGCCTGGGCCAGCCCCATCCGCTGGTAGAGGTCGTCCGGCACGGCCAGCACCTGCTCGGCGCTCGCCCCCGCCAGCCCTTCGGCGAGGATTCCGGCGAACGCCCGGGTGGTGGGTGCCTCCGGCGGGCAGTCGAAGAGCGTCTCCACAGTGCCTTCCGGGGTCACCCGGGCGCGCAGGAAGAACGCCGTCTGACACTCGGGCACCTGTTCCATGCCCTCGCGCTCCGCGGTGCCATCCGGTAGCGCCGGGAGGACGTCCGCGTACTCCAGGAGCAGCTCCAGAACCAGATCGGGCGGCGCGGTGGCGAATTCGTCGACGATCTCGGCCAGTCGGGCCGGCATGTCAGCCATGCGTCGAGGCTACCGCCGTCGTGCCGGGGCCCCTGTCACACGGTGGGTGACTGCTCGCTGATCTCGCTGAGCGCGCTGGTGGGGTCGAGCTGCATGGCCAGGTCACCGAGCGAGACGATCCCCACCAGCTTGCGGTCACTGTCACAGACCAGCACCCGTCGGATGCCCCGATCCCGCATCAGCGCCGCCGCCTCACCCGCAGTGCAGTGCTGCTCGATCATGACGACCTCGCGGGTGACGATCGAGCCGATGGTGGTGGCCGCGGGGGAGCTGTTCTCCGCCACGGCCCGCACCACGATGTCGCGGTCGGTGAGCATGCCGGCGAGGCTGGCGCCGTCGGTGACCACCACATCACCGATGTCGGCCTCCTTCATCACCCTGGCCGCCTCGTCCAGGGTGGTCTCGGCCGGCAGGTACACGACCTGCTTGGTCATCACGTCACTGACCCGGTAACCGGTCATGAGAGCCTCCGAAGACGTTTCCACCCGATCAGACAGCACTACCCAGTGACGCGGCAGCTACACCAGGCTCGCACGAACCTGGCGTACCTCGTGGACGAGTCGATCCACCAGACCGTCCAACGGCAGCTCGGTGCGCCCGTCGCCGGCCCGCTCGCGCAGCTCGACGTACCCCTCGGCGAGCCGGCGGCCGATGACGACGGCCCGGGGGATGCCGATCAGCTCGGCGTCGGTGAACTTGACCCCGGCCGAGACGTGCGTGCGGTCGTCGACAAGCACCCGCAGGCCGGCGGCGGCGAGACGCCCGCCGAGCTCCAGCGCCGCGTCGAGCTGCGGGCCCTTGCCCGCAACCACCAGGTGTACGTCACACGGCGCGACCGCCGCCGGCCAGACCAGTCCCCGGTCGTCGTGGTGCTGCTCGGCCACGGCCGCCACCGCCCGGGAAACCCCGATGCCGTAGCAGCCCATCGTCGGTCGCACCGGCTTGCCGGCCGGCCCGAGCACGTCGACAGCGAAGGCGTCGGTGAAGCGGCGGCCGAGCTGGAAGATGTGCCCGATCTCGATGCCCCGCCGGATGGTCAGCTCGCCCGCCTCGCACCCCGGGCAGGGGTCGCCGGCGCGGACGTCGGCCGCCTCGATGGTGCCGTCGGGTGTGAAGTCCCGTCCGCACACCACGTCGGTCGCGTGTCGGCCCGGCTCGTTAGCCCCGGTCAGCCAGGCAGACCCGGCCACCACCCGAGGGTCGACCAGGTAGCGGATGCCCAGCTTGTCGAGCAGTTGCGGGCCGATGTAGCCACGAACCAGCTCCGGATGCTCGGCCCACTCCTCGAAGACGGTCACCTGCGCGGGGTGCAGTGCGGCACCGACCCGCTTCAGGTCGACCTCCCGGTCACCGGGCAGCCCGACGACCAGGAGCTCGGCTCGATCGGCACCCGGCTGACGAACTGACAACACGACGTTCTTCAGGGTGTCGGCGGCGGTCCAGCCGTCCCGACCGCCCAACCGTCGCACGTTGGCCAACGCCACCAAGCTGGCGATCGTCGGAGTCTCCGGAGTGTCGTGCACCTCGACGGCGGGCTGCGTGCTCGGGTCGCCGACGCTCGGCACCCGGGTGGCCACCGCCTCGGTGTTCGCCGCGAAATCGCAGGAGGTGCAGCCGACGAAGGTGTCCTCGCCGACCGGCGTCGCCGCCAGGAACTCCTCCGACGCGGAGCCGCCCATCGCGCCGGACATCGCCTGCACCACCGTGTAGTCCAGCCCCAACCGGTCGAAGATCCGCCGGTACGCGGCGCGATGCCGCCCGTACGCCTCCCGCAGCCCCGTGTCGTCGAGGTCGAAGGAGTACGCGTCCTTCATCAGGAACTCCCGGCCGCGCAGCAACCCGGCCCGAGGCCGCGCCTCGTCGCGGAACTTCGTCTGCACCTGGAACAGCGTCACCGGGAAGTCCCGGTACGAGGCGAACAGGTCCTTGACCAGCAGCGCCGCCATCTCCTCGTGGGTGGGCGCCAACAGGTGCTCGGCACCGCGCCGGTCGGCGAGGGTGAAGATGTCGTCGCCGTACTCCGTCCACCGGCCACTCGTGCGGTACGGCTCGGCGGGCAGCAGCGCCGGGAAGTGCACCTCCTGGTCGCCGATCGCCACCAGTTCGGCGCGGACGACCTCAGTGATCCGATCAAGCACCAGCTTGCCCAGCGGCAGCCAGGTGTAGCCGCCCGGTGCGGCACGACGGATGTAGCCGGCGCGCAGCAGCAGCCGATGGCTCGGCACCTCCGCGTCGGCCGGATCCTCGCGCAGGGTCCGCAGCAACAGGGTCGACATGCGTAGCAGCATCCGCGCAGCCTACGGCCGGTGCGGCAGGATGAGCGATCCATTTCGATCCGAGCCGGACCCGATGCCGGCAACCATCGGCACCGTTGCTGGCGTCTGCAAGGACACCAAGTCCTCGTACCCCGACCTGAAGGATTGGCCCGTGTGGACCCTCTGCTGAGTGAGTTCGACTCGTTCGTCCGTACCCGCACGCCAGCGTTGCTGCGCTCGGCCTACCTGCTCACCGGCGACCAGCACCTGGCCGAGGACCTCGTCCAGTCGGCCCTGGCCCGGACCCACCGCTCCTGGAACAGCCTGCATCACAGCGGCAACGCCGAGGCGTACACCCGCAAGACCATGTACCACCTACAGGTGTCCTGGTGGCGTCGGCGCCGGGTACCCGAGTCGATGCCGGGCGACCTGCCCGAGCCACGCGGAGGCGACTCGGCCCCGGACCACGCCCACCAGACCAGTCTGCGGCTCACCCTGCGGGCGGCACTGGCGAAGCTCTCCCCGAAGCAACGTGCCGTGCTGGTGCTGCGGTTCTTCGAGGACCGCACCGAGGCGGAGGCGGCGGACCTGCTCGGCGTCACGATCGGCACCGTGAAGAGCCAGACGGCCAAGTCATTGGCCAGGCTGCGCACCGTCGCACCCGAACTCGCCGAGCTGTACGTCCTGGAAGGGAGTACCCGATGAACGACCAGCGCCTCCGGCTCGACTTGACCGCCCTGGCCGACGAGGTCACCTCGGTCGACCTGCGGGACCGGACCCTGCGTACGTCCCGCCGGCTCGGCATCCAACGGGCGGTGGCCACGTCGGCAGCCGCGCTGTTGCTGATCGCCGCGGCGGCCGGTACCGCCTTCGCCATCCGACCGGACCAGTCCCCGACCCCGCTGCCGGCCGACACCCCGTCGGTCACCGCGACTCCGACGCCGTCGGCGTCCCCCACCCCGACGCCCTCCACCAGCGCCGGCGACACCCCCGGCGCCCCACCCAGCGGCGGGACGGGCACGAACACACCGTCCGTGCAGTTCGGCAAGCTCTTCTACGGCCCCGCCGAAATAGCCGAGGCCACGACCGCGAACCTACGGTCCTGGCGCCCCGGCGGCAGTACGACACGGCTTCTCGCACTGCCCGATATCGCGTTCAGGGGCAAGATGAGCGTCTCGTCGGACGGCCACCGGGTGGCTTGGGCAGAGGACAACAACGACCTTGTCGTCGCCGACGCCGACGGCTCGAACAAGCAGAAGATCCGCTCGAATGTCAGTGCGTATTGCGTCGGTGCGGCCTGGTCGCCGGACCGGCGGCAGTTGCTGTTCCGCGAGTTGGCAGAACGGGGTGGACCCGGTCGGTTCGGCATGCTGGACATGCGTTCGGCGGAAAAGACCGTGCGGTGGTGGACCACTGAATTCGAAGATTTCGAGGCATGCAATGCCGTCTGGTCGGCGGACGGTGAGACCATCGCCATGACCATCGACTACGGGGTCACGCTCTACGGCACGGACGGCACGAAGAGGCGAGTCGTCCCCGGCTTCTCCGAAGACGGGTGGCAGACCGACGACGTCGTCAGTCTCTCCCCGGATGGCTCGCTGGTCGCGCTGCTGCGGCACAAGCCGGATGGGGATCCCGGCGACGGGGCTCGCGATCTGCGGGTCAACGTGGTGCTGGACACGCGTACTGGCAAGCAGGTCTCGTTGCCGTTGGGTGGGCGCACCCTGCACCAGGTCTACTTCCAGTCGGACGGCTCGATGGTCGTGCGGGTAGAGGCCGGCAGCGGGTACGCGGTGCTGCTGGTCGACGGGGACGGCAAGAAGGTTTCCGAGACCGCCGAGCCGGCGAGTCTGAAGGACGAGCAGATCCTGGCGGTCGTCGACTGACGATCAGTGCGAGTTGGGCGGGTCACCTTCGGGTGGCCCGCCCTTTCCGCGTCTGCGCACCGCCGGTCAGTCGGTGTTGATCACGGTCGGTGAACTGCGGAAAAGGTTGCCGGTGCGAGCGGATCCGACTGTCAGGTAGTAGCGCACCGCGGCGGCAACTCGCCACGGCCGGGCGCTCGTCTTGGGTGGTGTCAGGCACCGTAAGCCTCCGCAAAGGATGAACACGATGAACTCCGGCCCGTTCACCCACACCACCCGTCCCGCCTCGGTCCGTCGTTCCGGTGCGCTCGCCGGTACGGCTGCCCTGCTGCTCCTGGCATTTGGTGCGGCGGCCTGCGGTACCGCCGATCCGAAGACCGCGCCCGCTCCGGCCGAATCGGCCACCGCCGCCGCTCCCGCGAACGGCGACACCTCGGCCGCCGGCACGGGCGGCACCGGCGGCACTCCCGGCGCCCCACCCAGCGGCGGGTCCAGCACGAACACCCCGTCCGTGCGGATCGGAAAGCTCTTCTACGGCCCCGCCAGGAACCCCGTCGGCGAGAACGGGAATCTGCGGTCATGGCGTCCGGGTGAGAGCCCGGTGCGACTCATGGAGCTGCCGCACACAGCAGCGATCCTCAATGTGAACGTGTCGCCGGATGGCCGCCGGGTGGCCTGGTCGGGCGAGGATGCCGAGGACAGCGGCGACCTCTACATCGCCAACGTCGACGGGTCGAACAAGCAGAAGATGCGCTCGGAGGTGGATCCGTACTGCGTCACTCCGGCCTGGTCCCCAGACGGGCGGCAGTTGCTGTTCCGCGTGGATTTGCCAGGCGGTGGTCATGGCCGGTTCGGGTTATTGGATACGCGCTCCGAGAAGAGGACGGTGCGCTGGTGGCGCACCGAACCTTCGGCCTGCCATGCCGTCTGGTCGGCGGACGGTAAGACCATCGCCATGACCACCGATGTCGGGGTCACGGTCGATGCCGGGGTCGTGCTCTACGGCACGGACGGCACGAAGAAGCGAGCCATCCCCGGCTTCTCCCGCGACGGTTGGCACAGCAACGACATCGCTAGTCTCTCCCCGGACGGCTCCCGGATCGCCCTGCTGCGGATGAAACTCGGTGAGGACGACGGCAACCTCGCGCGTGATCTGCGGGCCAACGTGGTGCTGGACACCCGTACGGGCAAGCAGGTCTCGTTGCCGTTGGGTGGGCGCACCCTGCACCAGGTCTACTTCCAGTCGGACGGCTCGATGGTCGTGCGGGTAGAGGCCGGCAGCGGGTACGCGGTGCTGCTGGTCGACGGGGACGGCAAGAAGGTTTCCGAGACCGCCGAGCCGGCGAGTCTGAAGGACGAGCAGATCCTGGCGGTCGTCGACTGACGATCAGTGCGAGTTGGGCGGGTCACCTTCGGGTGGCCCGCCCTTTCCGCGTCTGCGCACCGCCGGTCAGTCGGTGTTGATCACGGTCGGTGAACTGCGGAAAAGGTTGCCGGTGCGAGCGGATCCGACTGTCAGGTAGTAGCGCGCCGCGGCGGCAACTCGCCATGGCCGGGCGCTCGTCTTGGTTGGTGTCAGGCACCGCAAGCCTCCACAAAGGGTGCAGCGAGCGGTTCCGCAACTACCGGCTCGACGCGGTCAGCGGGGCCGTCACCGAGCTGGCGCCGTTGGACCCGGCGTGGAAGCAGCCGACCGGGCACGGCGAAGCCATCGACGGTGTCGTCCTGGCCGACGGCGGCTTGGTGGTGCAGGTCAATGCGGCGACACCGGCCGACGGCGCGCCGGCGTACCGGCTGGTCCGCTACGCCGCCAGCGGCCGGGTGCTGGCCACCGCGTCGGTGCCTGCCGGCCAGCCGTGGGGTGGTCTGCTGGGCTGAACTCCCGGTGCAGCGTCACCGGGTACGAGGGACCGGCCACTCACGGGGGTGGCCGGTCCCGCCCGTCGTTTGTGCAATGACCTCCGACACGTAGTGGATTCGGGGCGGTGCCGGGCGTTGCCGCGGTGACAGACTGGTCGCCGCAGGCAACGAGTGGCGTGAGGGAGGCGCGGGTGCGCTGGCGCAGTTTTGTCGCGGTCGGGGACAGCTTCACCGAGGGTATGGACGACGCGTACCCGGACGGGACCTTCCGGGGCTGGGCGGACCTGGTGGCGACCCGGCTCGCCGCCGACGCGGGGCCCAACTTCCGGTACGCGAACCTGGCCATCCGCGGCCGGCTCTTCCCCAGCGTGGTCGCCGAGCAGGTGCCCTCCGCCGTGGCGATGAAGCCGGACCTGATCAGTTTCGCGGCCGGCGGCAACGATGTGCTGCGGCGCACCTTCGACCCGGACACGCTTGTCGCCCGCTTCGACGAGGTGGTTCGGCAACTGCGCTCGGGTGGCGCGGACGTCCTCCTTTTCCGGTTCGCGGACGTGATGGCCCGACTCCCCGGCCAACGCCTCGTCGCCCCCCGGGTGCAGCTGCTCAACCAGGCGGTCGGTGAGACCGCCGAGCGGCACGGCGCCATCATGGTCGACCTGTACGCGGACGACACGTTCCTCAACCCCATGCTCTGGAGCACCGACCGGCTGCACCTCTCCCCGGCCGGGCATCGCCGGGTCGCCGGGCAGGTGTTGAACGCCCTCGGGGTTGGTTGCGACGAGGAGTGGCTGATGGTCCCGCCGCACCCGTCGCCGTCGCCGTGGTTGGCCGCCCGCGCTTCCGACCTGCGGTGGGCCGGTCAGTACCTCGCCCCCTGGGTGAAGCGGAGGTTGACCGGCCGGTCGTCCGGCGACACTGTGACGGCGAAGCGCCCGCAACTCGGCCCGCTCGTCGACTGAGCATGATCACCCTGCACACCGCGGCCCTGCTGCGCCGCGACCGGGACGGCGAGTCGTTGCCCGACCACGCCGTGCTGGTCAGTGGTGACCGGATCGAGGCCGTCGGCCCGCTGGCCGAGCTGAGTTCGGCGTACGCCAACGCCCGGGTTCGCCGCTGGCCCGGCACGCTGGGGCCGGGTTTGCTGCACGACGGTCCGCTGCCTCCCGCGCCGACGCCGCGTGAGCGGGTGCACGCGCTGCTGCGTACCGGGGTGACGGCGGTGCTGGCGGAACACCTCGCCGACCCCGCCCTGCGGACCGCCGCCGACAAGACCGATTTGCTGGTGCTGTCCACAGCCGTGCCGCCGGTGCTGCTCCCGGGCGGGCGCGCCGACCTGGCGGTCCACGATGCCGGCGGCGACTGCCTGGTGACAGTGGTCGCCGGTCGGATCGGTCACCGCCGCGCCTGACCGCGCAGCACGGGCCGCAGCGGTTTGAACCGCGGCCCACCGGCGTGCCCGAGCGGCTCGCTCACGCCCGTCGGCGGCGTTTCGGATCAGGAAATCCGAGTCCACGTGCGCGTGGTGCCAGAACCGGTACCGATGATCGCCGCGGCCGCCATGCTGACGACCACGGTGTCGTCCGGCAGTACCTCGATCGAGGGCTCATGCGGGCTGTCGGTGCCCGTTAGGGTCGCAGCACGCAGCTCGGGCGCGTCAACGTAGCGGCCTTCGACCCAGAACCCGAAGCCGCCGAACGCCCCAGTGACGGCAAGGATTCCGCCGTTCATCGCGGCAGCGGTGCGAGTGTCGTCGGGTAACCCAGGTCCCGGCTCCCACCGGTCTCCGGCAAGGCGCCACACGTTCTTGAGACTGGCCGTGCCGAACTCGGACTCGGCGACGGTGGTCAGCCAGGCGTCGCGGCCGTCCGGTGAGACCATCAGCTGGTGCGCCCCCTCGATGGCCGGCAGCAGTCGCCAGGTCGCCGCCTTGTCGGCACTGACCAGGACAGAGAGCTTGTCCCTCTCGCGTACCGACAGCCAGAGTCGCCCGTCACCCCCCTCGATCAACCCAACGGTGCTCTCCTGAGCGAGGGCCACCGGGGGCTGCGGCCGGACCGCGCCCGAGCCGACTCGCTCTAGCTGCCGTCGTTTGCAATTCACGCCCGGCACCCCGCCTGTCGATGGGCATCGAATGGCAAATCCGCTGGCCGTGGCTTTTGCCTGCTGGGTCACAGGTGGTGGTGAGCTCAACGGGTAGGTCGTGAACGTCGTCCCTCCGTCGGTGGTCACGTAATAGCCGTCATCCATGACCACCGTGAGCGTGCGGTCGTCCAGCGGAAGCAGGTATGAGCCGGGGCGCTGGGTTGGGGGGCGTCCGGACATGGTCCAGACGATGCCGCCGTCGGTGGTCCGGGCGAAGGTGAGTCGGCAGTCGAGGCCCTCCGGCGGCGCGGTGGTACCGCAGGTGTCAAAGAGCGCCCATCCGTGCTGGGCGTTGACGAAGCTGAGGTCGACCAACACGCCGACCCCCTGCGGGAGGCCGATCTTCCGCTCAACGAGCCTCGGGTCGGCCGACTCGGCGGGAGCGGGTTCCTGGCGGTCGACATCCCGTCCAGCGACAGCGAACGCGCCGGCCGGGCCGGCCAGCAGGATCGCGGCGACGCCAGCCAGCAGACCTCGGCGGCGACGTCGGCGGTCGCGTACCCGCCGCTGGGCGTCGGGAGTGCCGGGGGGTCGGAGAGTGGTTCTAGTATCCGCCTCGAAATCGGCGAACATCTCCTCCAGAGCGACGTTACGCACGGTTGGCCTCCTGCCGCTCGGTGAAGTACGTGGCCAGTGCCGCCCGTCCCCGGGACAACCAGGAGCGAACGGTGCCTTCCGGAACGCCCAACTGGCCGGCGATCTCCGCGACGCTCAGGTGCGCGAGGTGGTACAGCACGACTGCGCGCCGCTGGACGGTCGGCAGGGTGGCCAATGCTCGGGTCAGCGCCACCCGGTCGGGTTCCGGTCCGGGTATGTGCTCTGCCCGCTGCCTGGCCAGATGATTGATGGCGGTCCGCAGTCGGCGCAGCCGGCTCGTGGCGAGATTCCAGGCCACCCGGCGCACCCAGCCGGAGGGGTCGCCGTAGCCGCTGATCCGATCCCACCGCTCCAGCACCCGGCAGAACGCCTCCTGAGTGAGGTCCTGCGCCTCGGCGTGGTCGCCGAGGTAGGCATAGAGCTGCACCGCGATCCGGTGGAAGTGCGCCTGATAGAAGTCGGTGAAGTCCAGCGGTGGCGGGACGACCCGAGGCGGTGCGGTCCGGTGCCGTTGGGTCATGTCGATCCTCAGAGGTCGGCGGGTCTCGCCGCTGTCACGTGTGAAGCGTCGCATCCGCTGCGCCCGATCGCCGATGGTCAGTCGGAGGGCAGTGTTGCGGCGTACCTTGGGGATCATGTCTGTGCCGAACGATCCCGATCCCCGCCTCCAGTCGTACGCGGACCCGCAGCGGCTGGTCACCACCGAGTGGCTGGCCGAGCATCTGGGCGACGAGGGCCTCGTCGTCGTCGAGTCCGACGAGGACGTGCTGCTCTACGAATCCGGTCACATTCCCGGTGCAGTCAAGGTCGACTGGCACCTGGAGCTGAACGATCAGGTGACCCGGGACTACCTGGACGCCAAGAGCTTCGCCGAGATGTGTGCCGCGAAGGGCATCGGCCGGGGCGACACGATCGTCTTCTACGGCGACAATTTCAACTGGTGGGCCGCGTACGCCCTCTGGGTCTTCACGCTCTTCGGTCACGCCGATGTCCGACTGCTCGACGGTGGCCGGCAGAAGTGGATCGCCGAGGGACGCGAGGTGACCCGCGACAAGCCGGCTCGCCCGCGCGCCGACTATCCGGTGCCGCTGCGCGACGACGCGCCGCTGCGGGCCTTCCGTGAGCAGGTCATGGCGCACGTCGCCTCCGGCCGGCCACTCGTCGACGTCCGGTCGCCGGGTGAGTACACCGGCGAGATGCTGCACATGCCGGACTACCCGCAGGAGGGTGCGCTGCGCGGTGGACACATCCCGGGCGCGCTCAGCAAGCCGTGGAAGTCCGCCGCCAACGAGGACGGCACGTTCAAGTCCGCCGACGAGCTGAAGGCGATCTACGCCGACCAGCTCGGGCTGAGCCCGGACGACGACGTGATCGCGTACTGCCGGATCGGTGAACGGTCCAGCCACACCTGGTTCGTGCTGCGGCACCTGTTGGGCTACCCGCAGGTGCGCAACTACGACGGCTCGTGGACGGAGTGGGGCAACCTGGTCCGGGCACCAGTCGTCAAGGGCGACCAGCCCGGCGGCCTGGCAGTCTGACCAGATCCTCGATCACCTTGAGAACCTTGTCAGCCGGCGAGTGCGAACACGCCGCGCAGGTCGCCGACGATGCCGGTGATCTCGCCGGTCTCCGGGTGCCAGCGGGCGAGGGCGGCCGGTTCCAGTCGGAGTAGCACCGCGCCCTTGTTGTCCCAGCCCAGCACCTCGCAGCAGCCCTTGCCGCGCTCCCGGCCCAGGTCGAGCAGGTGGAGCACGGCGCCGGTCCGCGCGTCCAGCACTGCCGCCCCCTCGGCGCCGTCGATCTCGCTGCTGGTGATCCAGGCCGCCCGCGCCAGGCGCTCGCCGTGCAGCCAGCCCCGGCCGTAGAACTCGTTGACCTGATAGGGCGAGGGCAGCGCCGAGGTGTTTACCGGCTGTTCGGAGCGGAGTTCGCCCTCCCGGGCGGTCCGGCTGCGTAGTTTCAGGCTGGTCCGTTCGCCGTAGACGTCGATCAACGGGGCCTCGCGGCCGGCGGCCGGGTCGGGTGCGATCAACTCCCAGGTCGACACGTCGATCGTGCTGGCCGCCCCGGTGACACGGTCCACCGCGTACGTCCGGTCGTCGCCTCCGACCAGTACCCGGTCGTGGGCCCACACCACCAACTCCAGGTAGCCGTCGAGCGGTATCCGGCGGACCGCCGCCGTGGTGAGGTCGATCATGATCAGCTCTTTGGTCTGCGCGAACGCTGCCGACCGGCCGTCCGGCGACAGCACTCCCGGCTTCAGCGCAGGCGCCTCGTTACCGCCCGCGTCCCGGGTCGGTGCCAGCGTCACCACATCCAGACTGCGCACCACGCCGTCGTTGCCGAGCACCCGCACCGGGCCGTCGGCGTGATACTCCTCGTCAACCGGCTGGAACAGCGCCAGTGCCTGCTGGACCGGTCGCTCGGAGAGCGGCACTGTCGCCGGGTCGCCGAGCTTGGCCAACGGATCGGGCGGGTAGGTCAGCTCGGCGGGCGGTTTCTGCACTGGACCCGCGTGGGAGGGGTCGACGGTCGGGGTGACAGTGGGGCCGACCGGAGGGGCCGGCGCCGGGTCGGTGGGCGGTCGCAGCGCCGCCACCGTGCCGCCACCGACCAGCACCACGGCCAGGGCGACCACTGCGACGGCCCGCCGGGTACGCCGGGTACGCCGCGCCCGATCCCATCCGGCGGTGGCCGGCTGGCTGGGGAGCACGTCCTCGACGCTGACGGTCAGCAGCCGACGCAAGTCCTGCTCGTTCACGGGTTCACCTCCAGGCCGCTGGCCAGATCGGCCGAGCCTCGGCTCGGCCGGGCATCGCGGGCGAGGTCCGGGGCGACCTCGCGGAGTCGGCGCAGCGCCGCATGGCACTGGCTCTTCACGGTGCCGACCGTCACCCCGAGCGCCTCGGCGGTGGCGACCTCGGTCAGGTCCTCGTAGTAGCGCAACACCAGCACGGCCCGCTGGCGCGGTGGCAGCAGGCCCAGCGCGTCGTGCATCGTCAGCCGTAACGCGCCGTCACGGTCGTGGGCCACCTGGTCCGGCGGTGCGGCGCTGAGCCATTCCCGCCGTCGGCGACGCCACCACGACACCGAGTCGCGGTAGAGGATGGCCCGCACGTACGCGGAGGGGTCGCCGTCGCGGACCGAGGACCAGCGCAGCGCCAGCTTGAGCAGCGCGTCCTGGAGGAGGTCTTCGGCCTGATGCCGGTTGCCACAGATCAGGTAGGCCGCGCGGAGTAGCCGGTGCTGGTGGTTCTCCACGAAGGCGAGGTAGCCGTCGCGTCCGTCGTCCCTCGTCGGCGCCATCCGCCCCCCTCCCGGCCGTCGTGCTGTACGCGTCACCTGGCAGACGCACGGGAGGCGGCAAAAGGTTGGGTCAGCTCGGCGGCGTTCCGGTCAGATAGCGCTGAAGCGTCGGCGCGATCCAGGCGACCATCTCGTCCGGCGTGGTGTCCACCATGGGCGGCAGGCGGACGATGTACCGGGTGAAGGCGAGGCCGAGGATCTGACTGGCCACCAGGCCGGCCCGTCGGGCGGTCAGCGTCGGGTCGCTGCCGAACGTGGCAACGGCGGCGGTGAGCTGGTCGGCGAAGATGCCGCGCATGCGTTCGGCAGCGCCGGGGTTGGTGCTGGCGGCCCGCAGCAGTGCCACCAGGGTCTCGTCGCCCTCCCAGCGGGCGAGGAAGTGCCGGACCAGCACCTCACCGAGTCGAGCGGGCGGCACCGAGGTCAGGTCGGGCAGGCGTAGGTCGAACTCGGCCGCCGCCGCGAAGAGCCCTTCCTTGCTGCCGTAGTAGCGCATCACCATCGACGGGTCGATCTGGGCGTCGGCGGCGATGGCCCGGATCGTGGCGCGCTCGTAGCCGTCCGCGGCGAACCGTTCCCGGGCCGCTCGCAGGATCGCCGCCCGGGTGGCGTCGGAGCGGCGGGGCTGGGTCGACTGCGCGGACGGCGTCATGCCAACGACCGTAGGCCAACAAGTGTTGACACGCAATCCAGGTGGCCCTAGCGTTGCCAACACATGTTTGCCAACAGGTGTTGGCAACGGTTTCTGGAGGTGGCCATGCTGCCCACGAGCACCGACGTCCTGGTGGTGGGCGCCGGCCCCACCGGTCTCGCCACCGCGTTGACGCTGGCCCGGCGCGGGGTCGAGGTGACGGTGCTGGACCGGATGGCCGCGCCGCCGACGACCTCCCGCGCCGCTGTCGTGCACGCGTACACCCTGGAGGTGCTGGACCGGATCGACGCCGCGGCGCCGCTGATCGCCCAGGCGGTGCGGACGCCGCGCTTCACGGTGCGCGACCGGGACCGGGTGCTGCTGTCCGTGCCGTTCCACGAGCTGCCATCCCGCTTCCCCTACGCGCTGCTGGTCTCCCAGGCGGTCACCGAGGCCGTGCTCACCGAGAAGTTGGCGGAACTCGGTGTCCAGGTACGACGGCCGTGCAAGCTCACCGGGCTGAGCCAGGCCGGTGACGGCATGCTCGCGCAGGTCGACGACGAGGCGCTGCGGGCCCGGTTCGTGGTTGGTGCGGACGGCCTGCACAGCACGGTCCGGCAGTTGGCCGGCATCGGCTTCACCGGCGACAGCGACGAGGAGTCCTTCGTGCTCGCCGACGTGCGGGTGCGCAGCGTGCTGCCCCGCGACGAGGCGGCGCTCTTCCTCGCCCGCCCCGGGCCGCTGGTCTGGGCACCACTGCCCGGCGGGGTGGTCCGGCTGGTCGCCGCCGTGGCGAGCGCCCCGGCTGAACCGGACGCGGCCTACCTCCAGGCGCTGCTCGACGAGCGCGGCCCGGCGCGACGACCCGACCGGGTGACCGAGGTGCTCTGGGGCTCCCGGTTCCGGGTGCACCACCGGATCGCCGACACCTTCCGGGCCGGGCCGGTGCTGCTGGCCGGCGACGCGGGGCACGTGCACAGCCCGGCCGGTGGGCAGGGCATGAACCTCGGAATCTGCGACGCGGTAGCGCTCGGCACCGCAGTGGCGGACGTGCTCGACGGTGGCCCAGAGACGCTGCTCGACGACTACACCGCCCGGCAGCGGCCGATGGCCGAGGACGTGCTGAGCTTCGCCGCCGGGCTGACCAGGATGGCCGCTGTCTCCCCGGCTCGTCGGCCCGCCCGCGACGTGCTGCTCCGGCTGCTCGGTGCCGTCCCACCGGCCCGCCGACGCATCGCGCTGCGCCTGTCCGGGCTGTCGCACCGGGAGCGGACGCCGGGCTAGCCCGCGCGGCTCGACACAGCGGGCGTGGCCGGTCGCAGCGTCCGCCACGCGGCGACGGTGACCAGCGCGAACGTCGCCGCCGCCGCGCCCGCCACCGGCGTTGTGCCGTACGCTGCGGCGGCCAATCCGGCGAGCGCCGCCCCGAGCGGTGCGGTAAGCAGACCGACCATCCGCTGGGCCGCACCGACCCGGCCCAGCAACTCGCTCGGGACGTGCCGCTGCCCGTACGACGCCCACAGGCTGTTCCACACCACGGTGCCGCCGGCGAAGACGGCCAGCGCGATCCCGCCCGACACCGGATGCCGAGCCAGCGCGAAGCCGGTCAGCGCCACTGTCTCCACGGCCAGCACCGCACGCAGCGCCGGCACCGTGCCGAGCCGGGCGGCGAGCCGCCCCGCCCCGAGCGCCCCCGCCACGCCCCCGACGATGGCGGCGGCGGCGAACAGCCCGTACCCGGCCGGCGGCACCCGGAGCACGTCCAGCGCGTAGAGCACCAGCACCGCCATGATTCCGCTGATCGCCAGGTTGCTCGCGGCGGTGAGCAGCGTGACCCGCCACAGGGTCCGGTGCGCCAGCAGCCAACGCAGCCCCTCGACGATCTCGCTCCACACCGAGCCGCGCCGTCGCGCCGTCGCTGTGGTGATGGCGGGACGCGGACTGAGGGCCAGCACGAGCACTGCGGCCGCCGCGAAGGTCACGGCGTCGAGGGCGAACGGGACGGCCGGGGCGACGGCGAACAGGACACCGGCGGCGGGCGCCCCGAGGAAGCCACCGGCCACCGCCGACCCCGCCTGGAGCCGGCCGTTCGCCCGGGGCAGCGCGTCCGCCGGCACCAACGCGGGGAGCAGCGCGAACGACGCGGAGTCGAAGAGAGTGCCCAACGTGGCGAGCAGGAACGCCGCCACCAGCAGCACCAGCACGCTGACCCGGTTGAGCGCGACCACCACCGCCAGCGCGGCAACCACGCCCGCGCGTACCCCGTCGACCAGCGCCATCGTCCGACGGCGGTCCCAGCGGTCCGCGTACACGCCGCCGAGTAGGCCGAAGAGCAGCGGCGGCAACTGCCCGGCCACTGTGACCGCCGCGATGATCCGCGGATCGCGGGTCACCGTCGCGGCCAGCAGGGCCAGTGCCGGGGTACGCAGCGCGTCCCCGAACCGGGACGAGACGGCCGCGGACCACAGGAGCCGGAAGTCCCGGCCCAGAGCGGAGGAAGTCATGCCGGCGACCGTGCCGGTTCGACCGGGTCGAGGGTCAAGCCGCCGGGGCTAAAGGGGACCGCGCCTGTCGGTGATCATCGGTACGGTGAGCGCCGGCATCGGGACCGGGGAGACAACAGGCGTGGATCACACTTTCCAGGTCGACCTACGTGGCGTGGTTGACCTGCTCAGTCATCACCTCTACGGCAGCCCGCGGGTCTACGTCCGCGAGCTGCTCCAGAACGCGGTGGACGCGATCACCGCCCGACGCAGGACCGAGCCGGACGCGCCGGCGCTGGTACGCATCGAACCCCCGGACAGCACCGGCGACGGCACGCTACGGGTGCACGACACCGGCATCGGCCTGACCGAGGCGCAGGTGCACGAGCTGTTGGCCACCATCGGCCGCAGCTCGAAGCGCGACGAGCTTGGTTTCTCCCGGCACGAGTTCCTCGGTCAGTTCGGCATCGGTCTGCTCTCCTGCTTCCTGGTGGCCGACGAGATCCAGGTGCTCACCCGGCACGGCGACAACCCCACTGTTCGCTGGACCGGGTACGCCGACGGCCGCTACGCGGTCACGGTGGCCCCGCCGGAGGCCGTCCGAGCCGAGCCGGGCACCACTGTCACGCTGGTGCCCCGCCGCGACGCCGACCAGTGGTTCACCACGGCTACCGTCACCGACCTGGCCCGGCTCTTCGGCGCGCTGCTGCCGGTCACCGTCCGCGTCGGCGACGTCGTCACCACCACCGGGGAGCCGCCCTGGCCGACCACGCCGGGTGCGCCACTGGACCGCGCGGCGCTGATCCGGTACGCCCGGGAGACGCTCGGCGTGGACCCGTTCGACGTCCTGCCGCTGGCCGTGCCGGAGGCCGGGCTGACCGGTGTCGCCGTCATCCTGCCGACGCCGGTGAACCCGGCGGCCCGGGCCGGGCACCGCGTCTACCTCAAGCGGATGCTGCTCACCGAGAACGCCGACGGGCTGCTGCCGGAGTGGGCGTTCTTCGCGCACTGTGTGGTGGACGCGACCGAGCTGCGCCCGACCGCCAGCCGGGAGGCCCTCTACGAGGACACCCTGCTGACGGCGACCCGGGAGGCGCTCGGCGACCAGGTGCGTGGCTGGCTGGTCCGGTTGGCCCGGCACGACCCGCACCGGCTGGCCGAGTTCCTCCAGGTGCACCACCTCGGGGTGAAGGCCCTGGCGCTGCACGACGACGAGATGCTCCGGCTGGTCGACAAGTGGTGGCCGATGGACACCAACGTCGGCACGCTCACCCTCGCCGAGTTCCGCGAACGCCACGGCGTGGTCCGCTACGCGGCCAGCCTCGACGAGTTCCGCCAGCTCGCCGCGGTGGCCGCCGCGCAGGACCTGGCGGTGGTCAACGCCGGCTACACGTACGACACCGAACTGATCGAGCGGCTGCCGGTGGTGGACCGCTCGGTGCTCATCGAGCGGCTGGAGCCGAGCGACCTCACCACCCGGTTCGACGCGCTCGACCCGCCTGTGGAGATGGCGCTGCGGCCGTTCCTCGCGGCGGCGCAGCGGGCCGTCGAGCGGTCCGGCTGCGAGGTGGTCATCCGGGCGTACGACCCGGTCTCGCTGCCCGCGCTCTACCTGGTCAGCCGGTCGGCGGCGTTCAACGACCAGCTCGCCGCCAGCCGGGACCGGGCCGACGAGCTGTGGGGTGGAGTGCTCGACGCGCTCGCCGCCACCGCCCCGCCGGACCGCCCGCAGTTGGTGCTCAACCACCGCAACCCGCTGGTCCGGCGGGTGACCATGCTGAGCGACCCGGAGCTGGTCGGTCTGGCCATCGAGGCGCTGTACGGGCAGGCGCTGCTGCTCGGCCACCATCCGATCCGCGCCGCCGACGCGGCGTTGCTGAACGATTCCTTCCTCGGCCTGCTCGGCCGGGCTGTCCCGGGACGGGAGTGAGCATGAGCGACGAGGATCTGTGGCGGGTGCTGCGCGGCATCTCCGACATGCCGTACGGGGCGGGGCAGATCGCCGCCCTGGAGCAGCTGCTACGCCGGGTGGACGCCGCCGATGACCGGCACCTTGCCTTCGTTACGCGGATGCAGGCCACCACCGGCTACATCTACGGCGGTGAGCCGGCCAAGTCCTTCGTGACCTTCTCCTGGTGTCTGTCCGAGTTCGACGGTGACCCGCAGCCGTACCACCAGCGTCACCTGCACAACTTGCTCTGGCACTTCAAGTACATGATCAACGGCCTGTTGAACTTCCCGGAGGTGCCGCTCGACCGCACGTACGCCGTGCTGGACGACATGGAACGCCGCTACCGCGCCGGTGGGCACAGCCTGCAGGCCGTGCACAAGCACCGGTTCCGGGTCGCCGACCACGTGGGCGACGTCGAGGCCGCTGCGCACTGGTACCGGCTCTGGCAGACCACCCCGCGCGACGGCCTGTCCGACTGCGCCGGTTGCGACCCCACGAGCCAGGTGGGCTACCTCGCCGACACCGGGCGGGACGTGGAGGCGGTGGAGCTGGCCGAGCCGGTGCTCGCCGGCCGGCTCAACTGCAACGAGCAGCCGCAGTCGATCCTCACCGCACTGCTCCTGCCGTACCTGCGGACCGGGCGGGCCGAGGAGGCGCGGGACGCGCACCGGGAGGCGTACCGGCGGCTGCGCGGCAACCTCGCCAACCTGTGGGACGTCGCGGACCACATCGAGTTTTGCACGCTGACCGGCAACGAGGCGCGGGCGATCGAGCTGGTCGAGCGGCACCTGGACTGGCTGGACCGGCCACCGTCGCCGGCCGCCGCCATGCACTTCGCGGCGGCGGCCGCCGCCGCGCTGCGTCAGGCCGGCCCGTCGACGGTGTACCGCCGGGCCGCCGACGGCCGGTCGGCCGCCGAGGTGTCGGCGGCGTCGTTGGCGGACGAGCTGGCCGAGACCGCGACCGGTCTGGCCGCCCGCTTCGACGCTCGTAACGGCACGAGCCACCAGTCGGAGTGGGTCGCTCGTCGGCTGGCCGTGCAGGCGAGCGGGGAGCATGTGCCGCTGTCCGCGAGCGTCCGCCGCCGCCCGACCCGCCGGACCCGTCCGGTCGGGGAGGAGCCCAACGCACCAGCGTCGTCCAGCGAGCTAGCCGAGCGGGTGCGAAGCGGTAAGGATGAACGATCCGCCGTGACCGTGACCGTGCCCGCCGACGCCGGCCCGGACGATCTGCTGAACCTCGCGGAGCAGAGCTGGGGCCAGCACGACCTGTCCACCTTCCGCGCGGCGCTGGTCGCCTTCGACGACCGGTTCGGCTCCGCCGAGCTGCCCGCCCGCACGTCCGCGCACCGGCTGGCGCTGCGCGCGTCGGAGCGTGGCGACGAGGACGACATCGAGGGTGCGATCACCCTGAATCGGGCGGCGTTGGAGCTGTACCGGAAGGCGGACGAGGAGGTGGCCGCCCAGACGGTCGCCGGGCGGCTCGGCGTGCTGTTGACCCGGTCCGACGAGGACACCGAGGAGGGCCTGCTGCTGGTCCGGGAGGCGGCCGAGGTCCTGGACCGGCTCGGCGACGCCCAGCAGCGGACGGCCGGACACGACCGGGTGGCGTTGGCGCTGCTGCACCGCGAGCGTTGGGCGGAAGCGCTCGCCGCCCTCGACCGGGTACCGGCCGACGCGGGCGGCGATCGGCACCTGGCGGCCCGGATCGCACTGCACCGGGGGCACCTGCTGGAGCAGTTGGACCGCGTCGACGAGGCCCGCGCGGCAGTCGACGAGGCACGCCGGATCGGCCGGGAGCTGGGTGTCGGCGAGGTGGTCACAGGCGCCGGCCTGGCGTACGCGCGGCTTGTCGACGATCCGGCGGACGCCGTGGCCGCCTGCGACGAGGCGTTGGAGGCGGCCACGGCGGACGCGGAACTGCCGGTCCGGGTCACCCGCGCCCGAGCGTTGCTGGCGGCCGGCCGGGCCCCGGACGCGGTGGACGACTTCGTCGAGGCGGTGACGCTGTGCGTGGAGCGGGGCGCCGAGGGGGACGCGTTCCTGCGGTGGGAGCTGGCGAACGCGTACCGGATGGTGGGTCGGCTCGCCGAGGCGGCCGAGGTCGCCGAGGAGGCAGTGCTCGGTCTGGATCGGCTGGGCGCCCAGGCGGAGGCCGACCGCTGCCGGCACCTCCTGGCCGGCGTCTACGCCGGGCTTGGTGAGATCGACCCCGCGTTGGCCCTGTTGGAGCAGTTGGCCAGCAATCTGGACGGCCCGGACAACCTTCCGCACCGGGCGCAGGTGCTGGAGGAGGCCGGCGGGATCCTCTACGACGCCGACCGGGACGCCGCGGCGGGCGAGCGGTTCGCCGCCGCGGCTGAGGCGTACCGGCTCGGTGACCTGCCGCTGGACGAGCTGCGCGCTCGCCGGCGGGAGACGTACGCCTGGTTCTGGGCCGACGACCGGGACGCGGCGTTGCACGCCGTCGAGGTGGTGGACGGGTTGGCGGCGAAGCTGGCCGGGCAGGCCGAACCGCCGGTGCTGTACGAGCTGGCGATGGCGGCCGAGGCCGGAGCACGTGTGCTCACCGGGCAGGACCGGTTGGACGAGGCCCTGGCCCGGCTCAGCGGGGTGCCGGACCGGTTGCGCTCGATCGAGGCGTTCGGCGAGGCCGCCCAGGTGGAAGCCCTGATCGGTGAGCTGCTGCTGCGCCTGGACCGGCCGGCCGAGGCGGAGCCCCTGCTGCGCCGCGTGCTCGGTGGGTTGCCGGCCGCCTCGCGGCAGGTTCGCCAGACGGCCTGGCTGCTGGCTCGGGCGCTGGATCTGCTCGATCGACCCGCGGAAGCGGCCGCGCTGCGCGCGGAGCACGACCTGGACGAGGACGACTGATCTCGCCGGCCGCCCCTGGCCAGGTCAGGGGCGGCCCGGCCCGGGGCGGACGGAACTGACCGGCAACCATCGCGGGCTCTTCGCGGTCTAGGCTTGCCCGGTGACGGTGGAGCAGCAGGCACGGGGTGCGGCGGGTGCGGGCCGGCGCAGGTCCCGCAAGGACGAGATCCTGGAGATCGCGGTAGGTCTGTTCGCGGCGCGTGGCTATCACGGCGTGTCGATGGACGACATCGGCGCGGCCGCCGGGGTCACCGGTCCGGCGCTCTACCACCACTTCGCGGGCAAGGAAGCCATGCTGGCCGCCGCGCTGATTCCGGTCAGTGAGGGGTTGCTGGCCGGTGGGCGGGAACGTGCCGTCGGGCGCTCGGACGACCCGCGCGGCGTGCTGGAGTCGCTGATCGACTTCCACGTCGAGTTCGCGCTGGCCAATCCGGCGGTGATCGCGTTGCACCTGCACGAGCTGGACCGCCTGCCCGAGGAGCCACGACGCCGAATTCGTCGTCTGCAACGGCTCTACGTCGAGGAGTGGGTGACCGTGCTCACCGCGCTGCACCCGGGGATGCCCGACGGTGAGGCGCGGGTTCTCGCGCACGCCGCGTTCGGCCTGATGAACTCGACGCCGTTCCTCGGTGGTGAGGTGGACAGGCGACGCCGCGCCGAGCTGCTGCGCGGCGCGACCCTGGCCGCGCTGCTCGCCTGAGCCGACTCGTCAGAACCGTGCCGGTCATGATTCCCTGACATCGTCCCACCATCCGGACGCCGGGAGGAAACATGATCGAGTCACTGCTGGTCGCCAATCGGGGCGAGATCGCCCGCCGGATCATCCGGACCGCCAAGCGGCTCGGCATCCGCGTGATCGCTGTGCACTCGGAGGCCGACGCCGACCTGCCGTTCGTCGCGGAGGCGGACGAGGCGGTCCTCATCGGCCCACCGAACCCGGCGCTGAGCTACCGCAACACCGAGGCGATCCTCGCCGCCGCGAAGTCGACTGGCGCCCAGGCCATCCACCCCGGGTACGGCTTCCTGTCGGAGAACGCCGAGTTCGCCCGTACCGTCGAGGCGAGCGGCCTGATCTGGGTCGGACCCGACGCGGACGCGATCACCGCGATGGGCGACAAGATCAACGCCCGGAACCTGATGGCGGCGGCCGGTGTTCCGGTCGCGCCCGGCACCACCGACCCGGCCGCCGACCTGGACGCCGCGGTCACGGCTGCGGCCGAGATCGGCTACCCGGTGATGGTCAAGGCTGCGGCCGGCGGCGGCGGCATGGGCATGGGCGTGGCGGTTGACGAGGCCGCGCTACGCACCGAGTACGACAAGGTGCGCGCGTTCGCCGAGCGGATGTTCGGCGACGGTTCGGTGTTGATCGAGCGGTACTTCCCCCGGGTACGGCACGTCGAGGTGCAGATCCTCGGCCTGGCGGATGGCCGGGTGGTGGCGCTCGGCGAGCGGGAGTGCTCGGTGCAGCGGCGCAACCAGAAGCTGGTCGAGGAGTCCCCGTCGCCGGCTGTCTCGCCGGAGCTGCGGTCCCGGCTCCTGGCGGCGGCGGTGCGGGCCGGCGAGGCGGTCGGTTACCGCAACGCGGGCACTGTGGAGTGCCTGCTGGTTCCGCGTGAGCGGGACGCTGCTGACGCTGCCCCCGGCTCCGAAGACTTCTTCTTCCTGGAGATGAACACGCGGTTGCAGGTGGAGCACCCGGTGACCGAGTACGTCTACGGCATCGACCTGGTCGAGGAGCAGTTGCGGGTGGCCTCCGGGTTGGCGCCGACGTTCGACCCGGACGCGTTGACCCCGAGTGGGCACGCCATCGAGATGCGGATAAACGCGGAGGACCCGAAGCGCTTCCTGCCCGGCCCGGGTGTGATCAGGACGTGGGTGGAACCGACGGGCGAGGGTGTCCGGGTGGACTCCGGTTACACCGAGGGCAACACTGTCACCCCGTTCTACGACAGCCTGCTGGCCAAGCTGATCGTCAGTGGCGCGACCCGCGACGAGGCGCTCGATCGTGCGAAGGCAGCCGTCGCGGCGTTCCAGATCGAGGGCCCGAAGAACAACGTCCCCTTCTTCGCCGAGCTGCTCACCAACGACGAGTTCCTCTCCGGCGCCTACGACACCGGCATCGTCCCCCGCATGCGCTGACCGCCCCTGCCCCCCCTGACCGCCCCGGTGATCAAGAGGTTTGCGTCAGGATTCGCGCCGCGGATGACGCGAACCTCTTGATCAACAGCGGGGTGGCATGCTGGGAGGACCCCCTAAGCGCTGCTTTCGTCACAGTGAGGTGACCCCTAATGGCGGACCTGCCAGATTCCGTCTCCATTCGTGAGGTTGGGCCGCGGGACGGGTTGCAGAACGAGGACCCGATCCCGACCGACGCCAAGGTTCGGCTGCTCGACGCCCTCTCCGGCACCGGCGTACGCCGAATCGAGGCGGTGTCGTTCGTGCACCCCAAGGCGATCCCGCAGATGGCCGACGCCGACGAGGTGTGGCAGCGGGCGGTGAGGGCCGACGGGGTGCGGTACTCCGCGCTGGTGCCTAACACCCGGGGCGCCCAGCGGGCCCTCGCCGCCGGATTCACCGAGATCGAGGTGGTGGTCTCGGTCAGCGACACCCACAACCGGCGCAACGTCAACCGGTCCACCGACGAGTCGCTGGACGACATCGCCGAGCTGATCGACCTGCTGCACGGCGCGTCGGCGCGGGTCGAGGTGATCGTGGCGACCAGCTTCGGCTGCCCGTACGAGGGGGACATCGACCCGCGGCGGGTGGCCGGGATCGTGGACCGGGTGGTCCGCGACGGCGCGGACCGGGTCGCATTCGGCGACACCACCGGCATGGGCACCCCACGCCGGGTCCGCGAGCTGCTGACCGCGGTACGCGACCGCAACGCGCACGTACCGGTCCTGCTGCACTTCCACAACACCCGGGGTACGGCGCTGGCCAACCTACTGACCGCGCTCGAGCTGGGGGTGACCGAGTTCGACGCCAGCGTCGGTGGGCTCGGTGGCTGCCCGTACGCGCCGGGGGCGAGCGGCAACCTGGCCACCGAGGAGGCCGTGCACATGCTGCACGACATGGGCATCGACACCGGCATCGACCTGCCGGCGCTCATCGAGGTGGCGGAGTTGGCCGAGGAGTTGCTCGGCAAGAAGCTGCCGTCCGGTGTGCTGCGGGCCGGTCCGCGTACCCGGCTGACGCCGCTGCCGAGCTGAGGACGCGACGAAGGGGCCGGCGCACGCGCCGGCCCCTTCCACGTGCCAGGTCGGTCAGCTCACCGAGGCGAGCGCGCCCGGCCAACTGTCGCGGAAGATGTCCGCGCTGCGGTCGGTGGCGCTGAACGTGCCGGCGAAGAGGTTGCTCACCCGGTTCGCCTCGGCGGTGCTGGGGTAGGCGTTGGTGCAGCTGGTGCCGGCGCTGCCGCCGGACATCAGCAGGGCGCAGTTTCCGTTGTAGTTGTCCGGCAGGCCGAGGATGTGCCCGATCTCGTGGGTCATGATCCGCAGCACGCTGTACTGGGCGGCCTGCTGGGTGTCGATGTAGACCCGGCCGTTGCCGAGGCTGGTCCGCTGGGCGTACGAGCCGCCGCCGGTGATCCGGTAGATGCGCAGGTTCGAGCCGCAGTTGGCGGAGAGCGTCAGGTTGACTGTGGCGTTGTTCCAGATCGAGGCCGCCTGGTTGGCGACGCTGGCGTAGTTGCCCGCCTGGCTGGTGTTGTAGCAGATGGTCATGGCGGCGGACGCGGGCGACGGGTTGGCGACCGTGATGCCGAGGGTGGCGAGTGTCGTCGCGAGCAACGCGACGGCGAGCCGGTTGAGTCGTGAGGTCATCGCTGACTCCGATCTGGGAGGAGGGGTGCCAGGAGCCTAGCGATATGTATTCACGTTTTTCAATGTCTTGCTCTCGGCTTCGCTGTCTGGTTCGCTCGTAGGTCGCCGACAACCACGCCGATGCGCTAGCCTAACGATCGTTCAGGTCAGTATGGCGGAGGAGTCGGCGTGACGCTCGACGGTGAGGCACTGGAGCAGCTGCGCAAGCGGGCCCGGTCCGGCGGCGCGGACAAGTACCACGCGGCCAACGCGGCCAAGGGCAAGCTTTTCGCCCGTGAACGGGTCGCACTCCTGGTCGACGAGGGCTCGTTCGTCGAGGACGGCCTCTACGCCAACACGATGGCAGAGGGGCTGCCCGCCGACGGCGTGGTGACCGGCACCGCCACCATCGACGGCCGACAGGTCTGCCTGATGGCCAACGACTCCACAGTCAAGGCCGGCAGCTGGGGTGCCCGCACCGTCGAGAAGATCATCAGGATCATCGAGCGGGCGTACGGCGCCGGCGTGCCGATGGTCTACCTGGTCGACTCGGCCGGTGCCCGGATCACCGACCAGGTCGACCTCTTCCCCGGTCGGCGTGGCGCCGGCAAGATCTTCTGGAACCAGGTCCGCGCCTCGGGCTCGATCCCGCAGGTCTGCGCGCTGTTCGGTCCGAGCGCTGCCGGTGGTGCGTACATCCCGGCGTTCTGCGACGTCGTGGCGCTGGTCGACGGCAACGCCAGCATGTACCTCGGCTCCGACCGGATGGTCGAGATGGTCACCGGCGAGAAGACCACCCTGGAGGCGATGGGCGGGGCGAAGGTGCACACCGCCGAATCCGGCGTGGGGCACTTCCTCTGCAAGACCGAGGCCGACGCGCTCGACGTCGTGAGGACCTACCTGTCGTACCTGCCGGCGAACTGGACGCAGGCGCCGCCGACCGCACCGGCGGTCGCCGCGCCCGCGAAGGCCGACCTGGCGGCCTTGGTGCCGGCCAGTGAGCGGCAGGCGTTCGACATGCGGCGGTACGTAAAGGGCCTGCTCGACGAGGGTTCGTTCTTCGAGATCCAGGCGCTCTGGGCCAAGGAACTCACCATCGGCTTCGGCCGTCTCGACGGTCAGGTCGTCGGGGTGGTCGGCAACAACTCGATGTTCAAGGGCGGCGTGCTCTTCGTCGACTCGGCCGACAAGGCCACCCGGTTCGTGCAGCTCTGCGACGCGTTCAACGTGCCGCTGCTGTTCCTCAGCGACGTACCCGGCTTCATGGTCGGTAGCGCCGTGGAGAAGCAGGGCATCATCCGGCACGGCGCCAAGATGATCACCGCGATCTCCGAGGCGACAGTTCCGAAGATCTGCGTGGTGGTCCGCAAGGCGTACGGCGCCGGCCTCTACGCGATGGCCGGCCCCGGGTTCGAGCCGGACGCCACCATCGCGCTGCCGACCGCGAAGATCGCCGTGATGGGCGCAGAGGCTGCCGTGAACGCTGTCTACGCCAACAAGATCGCCGCCATTGCGGACGAGGACGAGCGGGCGGCCTTCGTCGCCGCCAAGCGGGCCGAGTACGAGCAGGACATCGACGTCGTCCGGCTGGCCAGCGAGCTGGTGGTGGACGCCATCGTCGAGCCGCACGACCTGCGCACCGAGCTGGTTCGCCGATTCGCGGCGGCGCGTACCAAGGATCGGCACTTCTCCCGCCGTCGGCACGGCGTCACACCGGTCTGATCACCGACTCAGGCCCGCACAGCGACCCGCGTCGGCGTCACGAGCGCCGAGGCGGACCGTCCTTACAGGAGGATGAGATGGACTTCCGGCTCACCGACGAACAAGCGGCGCTGCGCGAGAGCGTGCGGGAATTCGCCCGCGAGGTGATCGCCCCGGTCATCGCCGAGCACTACGAGCAGCACACCTTCCCCTACGAGGTGATCCGGCAGATGGGCAAGATGGGCCTGTTCGGTCTGCCCTTCGCCGAGGAGCACGGCGGCATGGGCGGCGACTACTTCGCGCTGTGCCTGGCCCTGGAGGAGTTGGCCCGGGTCGACTCCAGCGTCGCCATCACGTTGGAGGCGGCGGTCTCGCTGGGCGCGATGCCGATCTACCGCTTCGGCACCGAGGAGCAGAAGGCGACCTGGCTGCCCCGGCTGCTCAGCGGAGAGGCGCTGGCCGGCTTCGGTCTCACCGAACCGGGCACCGGCTCGGACGCCGCCGGCACGCAGACCCGGGCGGTGCTGGACGGCGACGAGTGGGTGATCAACGGGTCGAAGGCGTTCATCACCAACTCGGGGACCGACATCACGGCCATGGTCACTGTCACCGCGGTGACCGGCACGAACCCGGACGGCTCCAAGGAGCTGTCGACGATCATCGTGCCGACCGGCACGCCCGGGTTCGCCGTCGCGCCCGGCTACTCCAAGGTGGGCTGGACCGCCTCGGACACCCACGAGCTGACGTTCGACGACTGCCGGGTGCCGGCCGCCAACCTGCTCGGCGAGCGGGGCCGGGGTTTCGCCCAGTTTCTGCGGATCCTCGACGAGGGCCGGATCGCCATCGCCGCGCTCGCCGTCGGCCTCGCGCAGGGCTGTGTCGACGAGTCGATCAAGTACGCGAAGGAACGGCACGCCTTCGGCAAGCCGATCGGCGCCAACCAGGCCATCCAGTTCAAGATCGCCGACATGGAGCTGAAGGCACACACCGCTCGCCTGGCGTACTACGACGCCGCCGCGCGGATGTTGGCCGGCGAGCCGTTCAAGCGGCAGGCCGCCATCGCCAAACTGCACGCCAGCACTATCGCCGTGGACAACGCCCGGGAGGCCACCCAGATCCACGGCGGGTACGGCTTCATGAACGAGTACCCGGTGGCCCGGTTCTGGCGGGACTCCAAGATCCTGGAGATCGGCGAGGGCACCAGTGAAGTGCAGCGCATGATCATCGCTCGGGATCTGGGCCTCTGAGTGGCCCCGCCGAACTGATCGGCCGGTCGTCCCGAACGGACTGTCCGTACGGCTGTCGGGTTTCGGCGAGCGGGCGTCAGTAGCCCGACGTTCGACTGCCGACGGTCGGAGTCCATCCGTACTCTTCGTGCCCATGACTCCGGATCATGACTGGTCGCGGAGCCCGGCTGGACGTACCACTCTGCCGGAGCTGCTCCGCGGGCATCGACGCGCCGCCGGCCTCACCCAGGCCGAGCTCGCGTCCCGGGCCAGGGTGGGTGTCCGTACGGTGCGTGACCTGGAGCGTGGCCGGTCGATCCGGCCACAACGCACCACTGTCGAGCTGCTCGCCGGGGCGCTGGCGCTGACCGGCACCAGCCGGGCGGCGTTCCTGGCCGCGGCCCGCGGCGCCGGTGTCGAACCGGCCTCGCCGGACGCCACCTCGACGACGTTCGCGGTCGGCGGCAACGCCACGTCGGCCGCCGCACCCGCCGACCCGTCGGTAGCGCTCCCGCCCCCGGTCGCGTTGATCGGCCGGGAGCGCGACCTCACCGAGCTGGCCGGAATGCTGACCGCGGAGCGAGGCCCCCGGTTGGTGAGCCTCGTCGGGTTGGCCGGCGTCGGCAAGACCGCCCTGGCGACGTCGGTGGCGCACCTGGTGGCCGCCGCACACCCGGCCGGTGTGGCAGGGGTGCTGGTGGGCGAGGGTGCGGACGGTCCGGACGTGCTCGCCGCCTCGATGTCGGTGCTCGGCGTGGCGCGCCTGCCCGAACTCGTGGCGTTGCTCGCCGGGCGGCCGACGCTGCTGGTGATGGACGCGGTGGAGCGCGCCCCGGGCCCGGTGGCCGCGACTCTGCACCGGTTGCTCGGCGCACTGCCCTCGCTGCGGGTGCTGGTCACCGGGCGGCACCCGGTCGGGTTGCCCGGTGAGCGGGTCTGGCCGGTCGCGCCGCTCGACGTGCCACCACCGGAGGCCGAGCACTCCGGACTCGAATCGTGGCCGGCGGTCGCGTTGTTCACCGCCCGGCTCGCTCAGGTCCGCCGGGAGCCACCCACCCCCGCCGAGTTGCCGGCGCTCGCCGCGTTGGTGCGCCGGTTGGGCGGGCTGCCGTTGGCCATCGAGCTGATGGCCGCCCGGGGCCGTCTGCTCGACCTCACCGAACTGCTCGACCGGTACGGCGACCGGGTGCTCGACCTGGCCACTCCCGCCGACGCGTCCGCCCACCCGGTCTGGGACGCACCGGAGGCGCTCGGCAGCCGGACGAGCGGCCCCGACACCCGTGCGGCGGTCTCGGTCGCCGTCACCCTGCGGGACGCCGTGGCGTTCAGCTACCGCCTGTTGGCGTCGGACGAGCAGGCGGCGCTGCGGCAGTTGGCCGTCTTCGGTAACCGCTGGTCGGTCGAGTTGGCCGAGGAGATGCTCGCCGACGAGGCCGACCGGGACGGCACTGTGGCGATCGACCCGGTTCCACTGTTGGACCGCTTCGTCGAGTTGGGGCTGCTGAGCGTACGCGGATCCGGGTCGTTCCGGTTCCGGCTGCTCGACGCGGTCCGTGACTACGCCGTCGAACAGGCGGCCGGTGCAGGCGAGCTGACCTGTATCCGGCGTCGACACGCCGAGGTCATCGCGCGCCTGGTGGCCCGTACCGCCAGTGACCTGACCGGCCCACGGTTACCCGACGCGGTGCACCGGCTGGACGAGATGAGCAGTGACATCAGCTCGTCGTTGGCCCACGCGACCACCGACGACCCGTTGACAGCGCTGCGGCTGGCGGCCTGCCTGACCCGCTGGTGGCGGTTCCGCGGACGCGACGTCGTCGGTCGGCAGTGGTTGCGGCGGCTGTTGGCGGACCCGCTAACCGCCGACGCTGATCCTCTTCTGCGTGGCTGGGCCGCCCTCGGGGTCGCCAGGCTGGCGGCGGAGCACGGCGCGGGTGCCGAGGAGTTGTCGACGGCCCGTGCGGCGTTGAACACCTTTCAACAGGCCGGCGACGTCACCGGGGAGTTGGAGGCGCGGAACGTGCTCGGCACCCTGCTGATCTCCGTGGGGCGGCAGGACGAGGCTCGCGAGCAGGCCGAGGCGCTACTGCGGTTGGCTGCCCGCAACGGGCGGACCCGGGACCTGGCGGTGGCCCAGAACAGCCTCGCCTGGCACGAGATCCGCGCAGGTGATCTGGCTGCGGCCCGTCGCCGGCTCGCCGCTGTGGACCGACTCGCCGCCGAGAGTGGGGAGCAGCGACTGCGGGTGCTGGGCTGGGCCAATCGAGCCGAGGTCGCCCGACTGGAGGGCTGGTACGCGGACGCCATCGACCGTGGTCGGCGGGCGATCGTGGCCCTGTCCGAGCTGGGTGATCCCGGGCGTCGCCGTCGGGTGCTCGGGACCGTCGGGCTCGCACTCGCCCAGGACGGGCGGGCCGCGGAGGCCACCGAGGTGCTGACCGAGTTGCGTGCCGGGGGTGTGGAGGCGCTGCCGGCGCGGCCGACCGTGCCGCGACCGCGACCGCGCTCGGACGACGCGGCGCTGGCCTGGGGTGGGCCGGAGGCCGGGCTCTGTGCGCTGATCGAGGGGAACCTGGCGCTGCACCGGGGCGACCGGGAGTTGGCTGCCGAGTGGTTCGCGGCCGCGGCCGACCATGCGGGGCAGGATCGCCGCGACGCGGTGGAGGCGCTGGTTGGGCTGGCTGCGAGCACTGCGGACCCGTCGGTGCTCGATCGACTGGACCGGGTCTGTGCGGAGGGCGGCATCCGGCTGTTGCCGCAGGAGTCGGGACTGCTCTACGCGCTGCTCGCCGCCCGAGGTGGACCGGCTCAGTAGCCTGCGCTCTCCCCGAGCGGATCGCAGCGGTGAGAGTGGCGCGGGCGAAGAGCCCCCTTTGGTGCTACCCCTCGCTGATCGCCCGCGCCGTCACCCCCCGGTGATCCCCGGTGCAGGAAGCGTGCCACCGGCGCGCTGGCAGAAAGTCGGCTTGGACCGAATCCTCCAGCTTGGCCGGGTCAGTTCTGCCGGTCTTTCTGCCGCTGCCGCCGCCCGACGGCGGGTGGTGGTCAGTGCCGTCGGGTGGCGCTGTCGGTGGCGGCGACCTGCTCCGGGCCGACGTCGTCACTGCCGGCGGTGGCGCACGGATGCGCGGCGTCGCGGACCCGACGCAACCCGTCGAGCAGGGCTGCCAGCGCCTCGGGGTCGAGTTGCCCGGTGAACCACTGTTCGATCATCTGAAGATGCCCGGGCAGCGTCTCGTTCAGGCGTTGCATCCCGGTGGCGGTGACCACCGCGTACGAGCTGCGTCGGTCGTTCGGGCAGGCCCGGCGGGTGAGCAACCCGTCGCGCTCCATCCGGTCGACCACCCTTGTCACTCCGCTGGTCGAGAGGGAGGTCTGTGCGGCGAGGTCGGTCATGCGTAGTTGGTTGCCCGGCGAGCGGGCCAGTCGGGTGATGACCTCGAACTCGACCGCGGAAAGGCCGTGCTCCTCGAGTTGGGCGTTGAACCGGGCTGACAGCCCGGCGTGTGCCTCGAAGAGCAGGCCGACGGCGGTGATCCGGGGATCGTCGAAGACGTTGGTCACCCGTTCATCATACCAGTGCTTGACACGGGGAATGTTGTTGCAGTTATAGTTGCTCAAGCAGTCGTTGGGCTACTAAACAATCTCCTGGAGGACAGCAGCATGACCAGCAGCATCGATGCGGTTACCCGCGACTGGGACGGCCTCACCATCCCGGCGGCCGGCACCTACGCGCTCGACGTGGCGCACAAGCGGGTCGGCTTCGTTGCCCGGCACATGATGGTGAGCAAGGTTCGCGGTGAGTTCAACGAGGCGACCGCCACCATCACCGTCGCCGAGGACCCGCTGCAGTCGTCGGTCGTCGCCACCATTCAGGCCGCCAGCGTCGACACCACCCAGGCCGACCGGGACGCCCACCTGCGCAGCCCCGAGTTCCTGGACGCCGAGAAGTTCCCGACGCTCGAGTTCCGCAGCACCGGGGTCAAGTCCCGCAGCGGCAGCGAGTTCGTGCTCACCGGTGAGCTGACCATCAAGGACGTCACCCGCCCGGTCGAGCTAAAGGTGGAGTTCGAGGGTGTCGGCCGCAGCCCGTTCGGCCAGGACATCTTCGGCTTCTCCGCGAGCACCGAGATCGACCGCGAGGAGTTCGGCCTGACCTGGAACGTCGCCCTGGAGACCGGGGGCGTGCTGGTCAGCCGCAAGATCAAGATCGAGATCGAGGGCGAGGCCGTTCGCCAGGCCTGATCCCCCGGAATCGCCGGAGGGCAGGGGGAACCCGCCCGGCGATCCGACACGCAGGGCCCGCGCCGCACGTCGGCGCGGGCCCTGCGTCGTTCCCACTGGTGGTAATTGTCACGGGTTGTTCGCACCGCAATCGGGTCCAGCCAGTCGACGACGGGGTACAGATGGCGCCACGAGCGCGTCCGCTCCGGTCGCCGTCGGATCAACGCCGTCGGCCTCTGGCCCCGGTCAGGTGGGCGCTCTTACCGTGGATGCTTCACAAAGCGCTTCCGGGACGGCATGATCCCGACCGCGCCGGCCGTCGGGAGGACACATGGGCAGGGACGTCTCAGAGGGCGCCTTCACCCGGGATGATCGCGTCCGATATCGGCAGAAGGTGCGGCGGTGCCTGGACGTCTTCGCCCTGATGCTTGACGACTTCGGCTTCGACGCCGACCGGCCGATGACCGGCCTGGAGATCGAACTCAACCTGGTCGACTCGGCCGCCGAGCCGGCGATGCGCAACGAGGAGATCCTCGCCGACATCGCGGACCCTCTCTTCCAGACCGAGTTGGGGCAGTTCAACCTTGAACTCAACGCCGAGCCCCGACTGATCGAGGGCACCGGCTTCGCCGACTACGAGCACGACCTGCGCGGCAGCCTATCCCGGGCCGACGAGCGTGCCGCCAGGTCCGACGCGAAGATCGTCCTGGTCGGCATCCTGCCCACCCTCACTGAGGGGCACCTGGTCGAGGACAACCTCTCCACCAACGAGCGTTACCGGGTGCTCAACGACCAGATCGTCGGCGCCCGGGGCGAGGACATCGAGCTGGACATTCGCGGCGTTGAGCAGTTACGCACGCACACCGACTCGATCGCCCCCGAGGCCGCCTGCACGAGCCTCCAGTTCCACCTCCAGGTCGCCCCGGACAGCTTCGCCGACTACTGGAACGCGTCCCAGGCCATCGCCGGGGTGCAGGTGGCAGTCGGGGCGAACAGCCCCTTCCTGTACGGCCGCCAGCTGTGGGCCGAAACGCGGATCGCCCTGTTCCAGCAGGCCACCGACACCCGCCCGGACGAGCTGAAGGCCCAGGGCGTACGGCCGCGGGTGTGGTTCGGCGAACGGTGGATCACCTCGATCTTCGACCTGTTCGAGGAGAACGTCAGGTACTTCCCGCCGCTGCTGCCGATCTGCGAGGACGAGGACCCGGTGGAGGTCCTGCACGCCGGCGGTGTGCCACAGCTCGGGGAGTTGCGGTTGCACAACGGCACCGTCTACCGGTGGAACCGTCCGGTCTACGACATCATGGGCGGTCGACCCCACCTGCGGGTGGAGAACCGGGTGCTGCCGGCCGGTCCGACGGTGGTGGACATGCTGGCCAACGCGGCCTTCTACTTCGGGCTGGTGCGCGGTCTGGCCGAGGCCGACCGTCCGATCTGGAGTCAACTCACCTTCAGCTCCGCCGAGGAGAACTTCCACGCCGCCGCCCGACGTGGCCTCGACGCCGTGCTGCACTGGCCCGGGCTCGGCGACGTGCCGGTCACCAAGCTCGTCCTGGACCAACTGCTGCCCACCGCCGCCACCGGTCTGGACGGGTTCGGCGTCGCCCCGGCGCAGCGGGATCGGCTGCTCGACATCATCGAGCAGCGCTGCCGTACCGGCCGCAACGGCGCCGTCTGGCAGACCGAGGCGGTCTGGGCGGCGGAGCGGCACCACGGCATGGACCGGACGGCCGCGCTACACCACATGGTCCAGCGCTACGCCGATCTCCAGCGCACCAACGAACCCGTCCACACCTGGCCAACCACCTAATCCACCCCACCCCCACCCCACCCCCCGAACGCGTTGATCATGAAGTTATTGCCATGACACGCCGGGTGAGGTGGCAATAACTTCATGATCAACAGGGCGGGCGGGTGGGTGGGGGTTGGGGTGGGGTGGTGTGGGGCGGTATTAGTCGGTGGTGGGGCGGGTGGCGCGGCGGGCTGCTCGGGTGCGCCGGCTCGTGGCGGTCAGGTCCTCTGCCGCTGTTGCTTCGGTGGGACGACCGGCCGGATCCGCGAGGTCCGGGTCCGTACGCGGGGCGGGAACCTGCGGTGCTGCGGTGGTGTCGCCCGGCAGCGAGTCCGTCCGGGGCGTCCGCGGTGGGGCGTCGGCCCTCCTGCGCCGCGCCGCGGTTCCGGCCGTGGAGGCTGAGGTTGTGGCGGTCGAGGCTGAGGTTGTGGCGGTCGAGCCGGAGACCGGCGGGGTGGGCTCGGTCTCGGCGACCGGGGCCGGGTCGGCCACCGTGTCCCGAGGCACCGCACTCGGCTCGGCCGAGCGGCTCAGTTGGGCCGGGCGGTTCCGTTCGCTTCGCTCGCCGAGGCGGGCGGCCAGCACCGAGCCGCCGATACCGGCGATCACCGCGTACGGGGCGATCAGCTGGGTGGACAACTGCGCGGGGCCCAGCGTCGACCAGTGCGGCAGGGTGGTCAGGTAGCCGAGCGCGACGAGCACCGGGCCCGCCGCGCCGGAGGCCGCCGCACCCACGCGGTGACCGCCCGAGCGGGCGGATCGCCGGGCGGCCAGTACGCCGATCAGTAGCGCGGGCACCAGTGCCAGCAGCGCGCCGGGCCAGTAGAGCTGGCCCCCGATCCAGTACCGGGCGTGGTCCGGGTCGAACTGCCAGGTACCGAGTTGCGCGCCGGTCAACCCCCGTCCGACGCGTACCCCGTCGATCACGGAGATCACAGCGAGCAGCCAGAGCCAGGCGGCCGTGGCGGTCACGTTGACCGCTGCGGCTCGGGAGCGAAGCGCCCAGATCGCGACGAGGACGCCGATCAGGATGCCCAGCGTCGCCTGTAGGGCGGCCGTCCGTTGCGGAGCGCCGGTGTCCGCGCCGGTCGCGACCCGCGCGGGCACCGCGATCAACAGCACCGTGACCAGGCCGCCCAGCCCGGCGCCAAGCGCCAGGGCCACCCGGCGCAGCAGGCCGCCTCGGTCGTGGACCGGCGGCTCGGCCACCGGTGGTGGCGTGCCCGCCACTTCCGGACGGGCGGTGTCGACGGCCGGTGAAGGCCCGTCGACCGGGCCCTCGTGCTCCGGCTTTCGATCGCCGAGCTGCGGGCCCTCCTGGCGGGCAGCGCCGTCGGGCGACGTTTCCGGAGAGGTCACGGTCTTCGCCGGGGCGTTCCGTTGGTGCAGACGCTGCGCGCAGACCGCGCCGAGGACCGTCGAACTGGCGGCGAGCCAGGTGGCCCAGGCGAGGCCGTCCGCCCAGGCTGTGTCGGTCGCACCGGCATCGGTGGGCGTCCAGGTGATGACGCCGAGCCCGTAGCCGAAGCCCAGTTGTGCGGCACCCGCGCCGGCAGCGACCCCGATCGCCGTCGCGATCGACACTCCCCAGCCCTGTCTGGCCATGCCGGGCAGCGTAACGTCCCGTCGTCGGCGCGGCGAGTCGCAAAGACCCGCCGGTGTGGACCGCCGGTGCGGGCGGATTGGGCGGCGGGCGGTACGGTCGCCGGTGATGAGGCGGTGGGCGTTATGACGGACACGAACACGGGCCAGCAGAATGCCGCCGGTGGCGGTGCGGGCCGGGCCAGCGTCGTGCTCGGTGGCGGGTTGGCGGCGGTGCTGCTCGCCGCAGTGGGTGCGACCGGCGGCTGGTTGCTGGCCGGCGAGGACGAAGCACCCTCTGGTGACCCGCTGGCCGTTGCGACCACTGCTGGCGCGTCGACCACCAGGGCCACCGCACCCCGACCGAGCAGCGGCCGGCCGACACCGTCTGCGGTCCAGACCTCCGCCACCCCGACCAAGGCGGCCGGCCTGACCGTGCCGCCGGTGATCGGCACCGACTTCGAGCAGGCCCGGGACACGCTGCGCAAACAGCGGCTGGGTTGGCGGCTGGTCTTCGGTGGCGGCGTCGGCCGTACGGTCGAGAGCACCACACCGGACGTGGGCACCGAGGTCGCCCGGGGAACGACAGTGCAACTACAGGTCGCCGGGCCGGCGCCGGCCGCCGAGGTGCCGGACGTGGTCGGCAAGAGTTGCGCCGACGCCGCCGACGAGTTGGTCGACGAGGGCCTCTACCCGCGCTACCTCAGCGGACGTACCGGGAAGGTCAGCCGGCAGGAGCCCGCCGAGGACGGCCCGGCCCGGTGGAACGACCAGGTCAGCATCTGGTGCGGCTCCGACAGCCAGCCGACCGCGAAACCCACGCAGTGATTCCAGGCCGGCGGGCTCGAGCCTGCCGGCGCCTGACGCCGTCCTGTCCCGTCGACAGCCGGCGCGGCTCGGCACGCTGATCCCCACCGATGGCGGTGTGGGCGACTAGGTTGGCGGTCGAGGGCCATGACGCCCGTCCGGGTTCGGGAAAGGACGTGCGATGAGCGACGACCGCCAGGAGCCGCCCGCCGGCGAGCACGACGATGACCGGACCCGCCCCCTGCCCCCCGCCGCTGACCGGCCCGGGCCCGCCGCCGACCGACCGGAGCCGACGCAACCGACGGCCACCGACCCGGACGAGACGGCACCGATCGACAGGACTGTTCCGGCTCGTCCCGACCTGTCGCCCGACCAGACCATGCCGATCGACAGGTCCGCCGGCACCCGGCCGGGTCCGCCGGCCGACCGGACGGCGCCGATACCGCCGGCCTGGTCAGGTCGGGCCGAGGTGCGCTCGCCCCGACCGGACGAGGCCGGCGGTGAGTGGTACGTCGAGGAGCAGGGTGGTCGGCGGTGGTGGTCGCCGATCCTCTGGGGCGTACTGGCGCTGCTGCTCGCCGGCCTGCTCGGGGGTGCGCTCTGGGTGGTGCTCGCCCAGCAGGATGACGATCGGGACGATCGTGGGCCCACCCCGTCCCCTCCGCCGACCAGTGCCCCCAGCGCCCCGCCGACCAGCGCAGCCTCCACGTCGGCGGCGCCCACCAGTGAGTCGCCGAGCAGCTCGCCGACCACTGACGCGCCGGACGAGCTGCCGGTGCCTCCGCTCGCAGGCCTGCCGCAGGCCACCGCCGAAGGGCTGTTGGCTCGGCTCGGCCTGGCCTACCGGGTGGTGTACCGCCCGTCGGAGCTGCCACCGGGGACGGTGGTGGGCACCGAGCCGGAGGCGGGCACGTCGGTGTCGACCGACGACGAGGTCTTGTTGATCATCTCGCAGGCCGGGACGCCGACCGGGGCGAGCCCGACCACGCCGAGCCCCACTGTGACGAGCACGCCGTGACCGCTGGTCACCACATCCGGCGGCGGGTGCTGACGAGGCCGATGCCGGCCAGTGAGATGGCGAGGCCGAAGATGCCGGACCAGAAGAGGGAGCGGCGGACGTCAGTGGCGTTGTGCCCGGCCGGAGCTGCTTCGGTGAGTTCCTGACGGCCGTCGGACTGGCCGCCGGCACCAAGGCCGGACACCGGCCCGGTCGGGTCGGCACCACCGGCGTGGTCGGCCGGGGAACCGGTGTCGGTCCAGCCGGGTTCCTCGTAGACCGAATGGCCGTCGCCCGTCGGCGGGTCGGAGTCGAGCACGGTGATCTCTGGTGCGGGCACCGGTGCGGTCAGCCGGGTGGACGACATCGCCGGGTCACGGACGAGGACCAGGACTGTCGCCATCGCCCCGAGGAGGGCGAGGAGTCCGAAGGCATAGGCGATACGAGAGCGGTGGTGCCGCCGCAGGGCGGGCTGATTGACCATGACCATCCCAGGGTCAGGGTCCTGGACGAGCGGGTGGAACGGTGCCGGGGTGGGCGTACCGATTCTATGGCGACGGCACGCCCCCCGGCGGCGGTTCGGGTCGGTCAGCCCACCCGGAGCGGGGTACGCGCGACCGGGCGGCGGGCCCGCACGGTGTGGGGGCGGGGTTCGGGGGCGGCCTGCAGTTGCTGCAGCCCTTCCCGCTGGACGAAGATCGACCGTCGGGTGACCGCGTCGCCCGCGGCGTTCAACTCGTAGCCGTCGAGCCAGAGCCAGCCGTCATAGGTCGGCCAGTCGAGCACCCGGATCACCCGGAACTTGATCGGCCTGAGGAACTGGACACTCGCCGCGCGTGTCACGTGCAGTACGTCACCGGTGCGGGGAAGCACATGGGCTCCTGGGGAGGATCGGCCGGCGGTCGCGCCGGCGGTGCCTGAACGGGGGACGTCTCGGCCGGTGACGGGGTCGTGCCTCGTGAACCGGTGGTGCGGATGGCAGTGGTCGGGCCGTACCCCGCTGGTGACGTGCCGCCACCCGACCACCACCCGGTTGCTTCCGGGAACCGCGCCCGCCGCCGCAGCTTGCCGGCTTGCAGCGGCGGGGTCCTTACCCCGGAGCAGGTCGCGTTGTCGTCGGCCGGGCCCGCGCCGTGCCCGGCTTCCTCGAAGCGGTGGGGTCACCACTGCGAGGGACCGAACGGAGACGCTGAGTGATCCGTGCCATACGGACAGAGTGCATCAGGGACGTGCTTCATGCAAGTTGCACGTCGACTTTTGCCGATACGTGAGCGTGTCACGCGAAAGGCCTATTGAAGCCATCCGCGTCCGGGCGGCAGACTGGGGACCGGTTTCGCCCGTCGCGGCCGGCCGAGGACCGGCACCACCCCCTTCGTCGCGAACGCTCGCCGGTCGACGGTCGCGCCCCCGGCGGGTGTCACCCAGTGGCGCGTTACCGGAGGTAGCCCGAGTGGGGTCGAGCAGCCAGCGGCGGGGACCAGTGGCTCACGGGTTGCGCGATGAGTGAGCGGCGCAGTCCCACCATCAGACGGCGGCGGCTCGGGGCCGAGCTGCGTCGCCAGCGGGAGTCCGCCGGAATCACCATCGAGGTGGTCGCCGAACAGTTGGAGTGCTCGGCGTCGAAGGTCTCCCGGATCGAGACCGGGCACACGACGGCCACCCCACGCGACGTGCGGGACATGCTGCGGATCTACGGCGTCGTCGGCGCCGAGAGCGACGAGCTCGTGCAGATCGCCCGGGAGGCCCGCCAGAAGGGCTGGTGGCACCCCTACAGCACGGTGCTCGTCGGCGCTTACGTCGGGCTGGAGGCGGCGGCCAGTTCGATCCGGGCGTACGAACAGCAGGTCGTTCCGGGTCTTCTGGAGACCGAGGAGTACGCCAGTGCCATGATCCGTGCCGCTCGGCCGGACTTCACCGCCGATCAGGTGCATCAAAGAGTGCGTGTCCGTTTGGGCCGTCAGTCGTTATTGACCCAGGACGATCCGGTCGATCTGTGGGTGGTGCTCGATGAGGCGGTGGTAAGTCGGCCGGTGGGCGGGGACGAGGTGATGCGCGGTCAACTCAAGCGGTTGGTCGAGGTGGCCGAGTTGCCGAACGTGACGCTGCAGATCCTGCCCTTCGAGGTGGGTGCGCATGCCGGCATGGACGGCACGTTCACGATCCTCAGCTTCCCTGAGCCCGGTGATCCGGATGTTGTGTACGCGGAGAACGCCACGGGTGGGCTCTTCCTGGAGAAGAGCGACGAACTACAGAAGTACAGCTTCATCTTCGATCACATCCGCGCTGCGGCCATACGTCCGGAGGAGTCCGTCGCACACATCGCAAAACTGGCAGAGGAGCCGTTGTGGAAATGGCGACCAAAGGGTTCCCCGTGGACCTGACGCAGGCAGCATGGTTCAAGAGCTCGAAGAGTGGGCCGAACTGTGACAACTGCGTGGAGGTGGCGTACGTGACGGGGGCGGTCGGAGTGCGGGACTCGAAGGACAAGGCGGGCCCCGCCCTGGTCTTCGCTCCGGGTGACTGGCACTCCTTCGTTGCCGGCACCCGGGGTGGTGTGTTCGGCGCGGTCTGACCGACTGGTCAACGGAGTCCCCGTCCGGTTCGCCGGTCGGGGACTCTGTCGCGTCCGCGGTAGGCGCGGCTGACTGTCGCGTCGCAGCGGGGGGTCGGAGAGGTTCCGTCGGGATTCCCGTCGCCAGAGCGTCCCCGTCTCGTTGAACCGGTCGGTACGGCGCTGGTCGACGACCCGCCGCACCGACCCGCAACCGAGCGAGTAGGCGAGACGGATGACGACGATCGGTTCAGACAACCTCACCACCGGTCCGGCAAAGCCGGAGCGGTTCGGTGGCAAGTACCGCGGCGCTCGTCGGGACACGGTTCTGACCGAGGTGGTCTCGACCGACCAGGAGTTGAGCGGGCGGGAGGGCGATTCCGAGACGACGGATCCCCCGCTCTCGCTGCCCTCACTGGACCCGAACCCGCTGATCGAGCCGTCGTTCCCGCCGGCGGGCTGGCCGATGGAGCCGCCCGAGTCCCTGGCGGACCACCCGTTGCTGCGTGGCCTGCTGATGGAGTTGCCGCCGAAGGGCACAGTGCCCTCGCAGGACTGGCTGGACCGCTGGTTCGAGGCCACCAGGTCGATCCTGGAGCTGCTATACGTGCAGAGCGCCAGCCGCCCGCGTTGACCCTGCGACGGCGGGTTGGGCCCGCTCCGCGAAGCGGTTGTGGCGCAGCGCGTGCCGGACCCCGATGGCGATCACCGCGAGCGCGCCCACTGTGATCGCCGGCCCGGTGACGCCGGGGTCGGCTCCGAGGTCGGCGCCAGCGGCGGCGATCAACGCCGGCAGCGTGGCCAGGGCGGTGACCTGTAGTGGCAGCCCGACGAGCGGGTGGGCCGCGGCGGCGCGCAGCCCGTGCGGCGCGGGGGTGGCGGGGGCACTGGCGAACGCGCCCGCGCCGGCCCAGAGCCGGCGGATCCGTCGTACCGAGCAGACCGTCGCCACGAGCGCCGGGCCGGCGGCCACTGTGAGCCCGGCGGCGGCCCGGTCGACCGGCGCGGTGCCGGCGCTGAGCAGCCCGCCGCCGAGCACGGCCGCGGTGAGCGCCACGCCGGTGAGGGCCAGCGCCAGCAACCATCCGGTACGCCGACGCAGCATGCGGGTGTTGCGCAGCCGGGGAAGGCCGTCGGCAACGATGCCGGCGGCCAGCCAGACGGCGGCGACCGGGAGCAGGATGGTGAGCTGACTCTCCATGTTCGAGAGTCTTTCCCGATTCCCGGCGAGGCGAATCCGGGCTCGTCCCCCGTTCGCCCCGGACGCCGGGCCCGTAGGGGGTCATCACTCGAAGGTATGGCCGTTTCGACATGTTCAACTGCCCGACGGCTGACTTACCCTCAGCTAGATCGGCAAGTGTCGATTGATGTTGGGACCGGTGGTCACGTTCCACTGCCGGTCAGAGGGAGGTAGGAAATGGGTCTTCCACGAAGGTCCGTACTGATCGGGGTGGCCGCGGCGACAGTGCTGGCCGTCGGTACCCCAGCCCTGGCCGCCGAACCCGTGGGTGTGGTTCGGGCCGCCGGCGGAGCCACCGCCGTGCCGGACAGCTACATCGTCGTACTCAAGGACAGTGCCGTGGCCCGGGACCGGGTCGGCGACACCGCGAAGCGGCTCTCCGGCCGCCACGGCGGCACCGTGGCCCGCACCTACGGCGCGGCGCTGCGCGGCTTCGAGGTCACTGTGAACGCGAGCGCGGCGGCGCGGATCGCGGCCGACCCGGCGGTGGCGTACGTCGAGCAGAACCACACCGTGTCGATCTCCGGCACGCAGGCCAACCCACCCTCCTGGGGCCTCGACCGGATCGACCAGCGCAACCTGCCGTTGGACAGCTCCTACACCTACCCGAACACGGCGAGCAACGTGCACGCCTACATCATCGACACCGGCATCCGGTTCTCCCACAACGACTTCGGCGGCCGGGCCACCTCCGGCTACGACGCCGTGGACGGCGGGTCGGCCGACGACTGCAACGGGCACGGCACGCACGTGGCCGGCACTGTCGGCGGATCCGCGTACGGGGTGGCCAAGGGCGTCCAGCTCGTCGGCGTACGGGTGCTGAACTGCTCCGGCAGTGGCACCAACGCTGGTGTGATCGGCGGCGTCGACTGGGTCACCGCGAACGCGATCAAGCCGGCGGTGGCGAACATGAGCCTCGGCGGCGGCGCGAACAGCTCGCTGGACAACGCCGTCCGCAACTCGATCGCCTCGGGTGTCACGTACGGTCTGGCGGCCGGCAACGACAACGGCGCGAACGCCTGCAACACCTCGCCGGCGCGTACCACGGAAGCCATCACGGTGGGCTCGACGACCAGCTCGGACGCCCGGTCGTCGTTCTCCAACGTCGGCACCTGCCTGGACATCTTCGCGCCCGGCTCGTCGATCACCTCGGCCTGGTACAACAGCAACACCGCCACCAACACGATCAGCGGCACCTCGATGGCCACCCCGCACGTGGTCGGAGCGGCGGCCCTGGTGGCCAGCGCCAACCCGAGCTGGACCCCGGCTCAGGTCCGCAACCAACTGGTGGCCAACGCCACGCCGAACGTGGTGAGCAACCCTGGCTCGGGCTCGCCGAACCTGCTGCTCTACGTGGGCACCGGCAGCACCCCGCCGCCGCCCACCGGCTGCACCGGCACCAACGGCACCGACGTGTCGATCCCGGACGCCGGCTCGGCGGTGACCAGCTCGATTACCATCTCCGGCTGCGGTCGCAACGCCTCCTCCGCCTCCACGGTGGCGGTGAACATCGTGCACACCTACCGCGGTGACCTGGTCATCGACCTGCTCGCCCCGGACGGCAGCTCGTACCGGCTGAAGAACAGCAGCACCTCGGACAGCGCCGACAACGTGAACGCCACGTACACGGTCAACGTGTCGGGTGAGGCCGCCGACGGCATCTGGCGACTTCAGGTGCGGGACACCTACTCGGCCGACACCGGCTACATCAACACCTGGACCCTGACCGTCTGACCGGTCTCTGACGAACGAGGCCCCACCCGGCACGCCGGGTGGGGCCTCGCGTCGTACGGATCGGGCTCAGACCGAGAAGGTGGCCGGCCGTTCGGTGGCCGGGGCCGGCGGGCGGGCCTTCCACAGGCCGATCTTCTGCGCGGCGAGCCGGCTCAGATAGGCCGGGTTGAGGATGACGTAGCGGCGCCAGAGCCGCTTCGGCTCCAGCCCGAGGCGCCAGAACCACTCAAGACCGGCGCGCTGCATCCACGGCGGGGGCTGGCGCAGCAGGCCGGCGTGGTAGTCGAAGGCCGCGCCGACCGCCATCAGCGGCATGTCGAGCAGCGGCCGCATGGCGTACGCGAAGACCTCCTGGCGCGGGCAGCCGAGCCCGACCAGCACCAGCCGGGCGCCACTGGACCGGATCCGGTCGGCGATCTCGGCGTCCTCACCGGGCTGGACGGCACGGAACTTGGACGGCTCCACCCCGGCGATCTTCAGCGCCGGGAACATCCGCTCCAGGGCCGGGATCAGCCGGGCGAGGGTCTCCTCGGTCGAGCCGTACAGGTAGACCGGTAGCCCCTCGTCGGCGAAGCGCGACAGCACGTGCAGGGTCAGGGTCGGCCCGTACACCCGGTCGCCGAGCCCGGCGTGGTGCAGCAGGTTGAGCGCCCACCGCACCGGCTGCCCGTCCGGCGTGACCACGTCGAAGGAGTTGAGCCGCGCGTTGTGCGCCGGGTCGAGCACCCCGGTCATCACACCGTGCACCGCCAACGCGGTCAGCGCGAGGGGACGCCGTTCGTGTGCCGCTGTCACCACCGCGTCGGTAGCCGTGGCGTAGTCGGTGGCGTCG
>NZ_JBEZGJ010000006.1:0-102824 GCF_040649965.1 Micromonospora sp. NPDC048843 | reverse complement strand
GCCAGGCGTCCGGCGACATCGGCGCTCTTGGCGCCGGCCCCGCACTGCCGGCCCGCCCGGTCGTCGTGGGCAGCGACGGCCGGTCGACGTTCGCTTCACGCTTCGCCAGGGCGGTATCGATGAAGCAGACACGTGACCAGGTCCCCCCACCGGGATGGACGACGGATCATCTGCTACGGTAGCCGTGTTGCAGTTTTGATTTCCGTAGACGTTTTCCAGCGCCTGATGGGTCATCTGAACCCACCCAGGCGCTTCTTCGTTTTTCGTGTCGTTTCGACGCGGGTGATCAACGCGGCGGCGTAAGGGTCCGCACAGTGCGGTCTCCAACAGCCTGCGAGGAGCAGACATGACTACAGGTACCGTGAAGTGGTTCAACGCCGACAAGGGCTTCGGCTTCATCAGCCCGGACGACGGCGGCGCCGACGTCTTCGCCCACTTCTCCGCGATCTCGGCGAGCGGCTTCCGCAGCCTCGACGAGAACCAGAAGGTGGAGTTCGACATCACCCAGGGCCAGAAGGGCCCGCAGGCGGAGAACATCCGCCCGCTCTGATCCACCCTGCGAACGGCGGCCCGACTGATTCAGCGGGCCGCCGTTTGGCGTTTCATGCGCCCACCACAGCATTTCAAATCGTCTGATCGGCAGGGGTCCGGTCAGGTCGGTGGACCTACCCGTACGGTCGCCTCCCAGCGTTGATCTTGCCGTCTGACTGGTTGTCGGATCCCGCCGCGCAGGCTTGGCCCTGCCGGGTGGTGCGCGTCGGATGACGGTGGTTCGTCGGCCATCCCCAAGCTGCCCGGAGTCCAGGGGCGGCCGGCCTGGTTACCGGAGTCGGATCCGGTCTGGAGCGGGAGGTACACCCGCCGGAGGCAATCGCATTCATCAGGCGCGCGCAGGGCGAATCGGCTGGCGCAGGCAGAGCAGGATGGACGCATGGGAGAGGCACAAGATCGAGCGGTTGCCATCGTCCAACGTGCCGCTGGAAACACCGTGGCACCTGCGGCTCCATCGTGGAGGAATCGGTGTCGCTGGTCTACCGACCAACGTGCGGTTCCGGCCGTCGGTGGTGGTGACGGTGAAAATGAATTTCGTCGAAGCGGTTGAACGTGGCCAGCAACACCTTTCCGCCGAGGAAAAGGATGAGTTGCACGACGCGCAGAACACAAGAGGCGTGCCTGAACCGCGGTTCCCGACGAACTACCGCCTTACGGACTTGGGACAGACCATCGCTCACCTCCTTGGTCGGATTGGGGCGCTCCCTGGTCGACACTCTGCCGAGAGCCGCGACTCGTAAAAGTGACCTGAACCCGGACCGCCCGGCCGCGGCGTGGCGATCACCGCCCGGACGCACCGCGGGTCTCGGAGCGTACGTCGCCCGATCGCCCAGGTCGGTCGCCGCCATCCGGCGCGGAATGTAGCTCTTGTCCCCCGTGCGAGCTACCGACAATTGTCCACCGCACGGTGACGACCGCAGCGACGTAAAACCATAGGTTTCTTCGTGTCCGCTGCGCTCCGGCCGCGGTCTACAAAGGAGCCGCTATGCGATTCGTCAAACAGTTTCTCGCCGTCGCCGTCGCCGCCTTCGTCGGTTGGCAGAGCGTCGCCGCCGTCGAGGGCAGCTTCCTGCTCACCTTGGTTTTCGGCGCTTTGACGGCAGTGCTGGGCGTGGTCGTCTACCGGTGGGTCGTGCGGCGCACCGAACGCCGTGAGCCGACCGAGCTCGGCCTGGACGGCCGGGGCGGGAAGCTGGGCCGCGGGACGCTCATCGGCTTCGCCATGTTCGCGGCCGTCATCGCCAACATCGCATTCCTCGATGGTTACCACGTGCAGGGCTGGGGTTCGCCGACGGGAGCGCTGGGTCTGCTCGGGTTCATGGCGGCCGCCGCCGTCACCGAGGAACTGCTGTTCCGGGGTGTGCTGTTCCGCATTGTCGAGGAGCGTACGGGCACCTGGATCGCTCTCGCCCTGACCGGCGTGGTGTTCGGCGCGATCCACCTGGCGAACTCGGACGCCACACTGTGGGGGGCGACCGCCATCGCCATCGAGGCCGGGTTCATGCTGGCCGCCTGCTACGCCGCCACCCGGAACCTGTGGGTCCCGATCGGCCTGCACTTCGGCTGGAACTTCGCCGCCGGCGGCATCTTCAGCGTCGTGGTCTCGGGCAACGGCGAGTCGAAGGGCCTGCTCGATGCTTCGACGTCGGGCCCGGTCGCGCTGAGCGGTGGCGACTTCGGGCCGGAGGGCAGCCTGTACGCGGTGCTGGCCGGCGTGGTGCTGACCGTGGTGTTCCTGTGGCTGGCCAAGCGCCGCGGGCACATCATCCCGCGCCGCCGCCGCACGGCGCAGGCCCCGGCAACCGCTACAGTCACCCAGTGATCAAGCTCCGGAGGCTCCCGGATCTGTGGCAGCAGTGGCCGATCACGGTCCGGGACCTCCCGATCGCACTGGCCCTCGCCCTCGCGACGGTGGTCCCGGCCCTGGAGCGGCAGGGTACGCAGCTCGGCGACCTTCCGGACCGCCCGTACGACGCGCTGACCATCGGTGTCGTCGCCCTGGAGTGCCTGCCGCTCGCCGTGCGGCGTCGGTGGCCGGCCGTCTGCCTCACGCTCGTGTCGCTCGGCTTCGCGATCGACCAGCTCAGCGGCTACCACACCATCGCGGGTACGGGGCTGGCCATCGCGCTCATCAGCGCCGGCGCCCACCTGGAACGGCACCGCTGGTCCGTCGTGGGTCTCGCCTCGGCGGCGTACGTGCCCCTGGCGATCTCCCTCGACCGGCTCGGTTCGGGTGAGGGCGTTGCGGGGTTCACCACCTTCTACCTGCTGCTGGCGCTCGCGTGGGGCATCGGGGCGTGGCTGCGCCAGAACCGGGCCAGAGAGGCCGAACGCCGCCGCCACATCGAGGAGGCCACCCGTACTGCGGAGCGCACGCGCATCGCCCGGGAGCTGCACGACGTCGTCACCCACCACGTGACGGCGATGGTCGTGCAGGCCGAGGCGGCGCGTTACCTGACGGGCGCCCCGGACAAGCTCGACCAGACCCTGACAGCGATCACCGGGACCGGCCGCCGGGCCATTGGCGACCTCCGGCAGCTGCTCGACCTGCTCAACCCGGATCACAACAGCACAGCCGATCCGCGTACGCCCTCCGTCGGCGACCTGGACGCCCTCGTCGACCATTCCCGGCAGGCCGGGCAGCCGGTCGAGTTCGTCCGGGAGGGCACACCGGCGGTGGCCACCGGCAGCGCCGAGGTGGTGGCGTACCGGGTGGTGCAGGAGGCGCTGACGAACGCGCTGAAGTACGCGCACGGCAGCCGGACCAGGGTTCGCGTTCACCACGGGGAAGGAGAGACGACCGTGGAGATCAGCACCGACGGCTCCGGGGGTGACAGCGCATCCCCGGGCGGCAGCGGGCGCGGCCTCGCCGGGCTCCGGGAGCGGGTCACAGTCCTCGGTGGCGACTTCAGCGCCGGTGCGCAGGCCGGCGGCGGCTTCCTTGTGCGGGCCCGGATCCCGGCTGGGAACCCGTCGTGACCGCGCCGGTCCGGGTGCTCGTCTGCGACGATCAGGAGCTGATCCGCGCCGGATTCGCCACGATCATCGACGCCCAGCCCGATATGGAGATCGTCGGCGAGTGCGGCGACGGACGCGCGGCAGTCGACCTGGCCCTTCGGCTCCGGCCGGACGTGGTGGTGATGGACATCCGGATGCCGGTGCTCGACGGCATCGAGGCGACCCGCCTGCTGGCCGGTGCCGGGGTTCCCGTGCCGGTGAAGGTCCTCGTGGTGACGACGTTCAACCTCGACGAGTACGTCTACGAGGCTCTGCGCGCGGGTGCCAGCGGCTTCCTGCTCAAGGACGCCCCACCTGCGCAGCTGCTTCACGGCATCCGCACGGTAGCGACGGGCGCCGCGCTGCTGGCCCCGGAGGTGACCCGGCAACTGGTGGGCAGGTACGCGGCCCGCATTCGCCCGGCCGAGGGTGACCCGGACGGCGGCGCGCTGACCCCGCGCGAGCTGGAGGTGCTCCGGCTCATGGCGGAGGGCCTCTCCAACAGCGAGATCGCCGCGGCCCTGGTGATCAGCCAGGAGACGGTCAAGACGTACGTGTCCCGCATCCTCAGCAAGCTCGACCTGCGCGACCGGGTGCAGGCCGTGGTGTACGCGTACCGCCGGGGCCTGGTGACCTGAGCGGCCCGCACGTCCGCCATCGGAGCCCAGGAAAGGGATGTTCTGGTACTACAAACCTAGATCAGGCATTCATCACCGGTCTCACTGCCTGCCAGCTGGTGTTGCCAGGAAGGTGGGCGCAGCAAAGAAGTAGCCTGATCGCCCGGAGCGACACCCCGCGCTCCTGAGGGGTACCAGCAGTACGCGCCTCGACAGAGACTCGCAGCGCCGCCACGGCTGTGGTGAGGTGCAGGCAGGTCAGCATCACGTCACCGGAGGACATCATCTTCACCGTCAACGCCATCGCCGCGCCCTCGGCCACCGAACCGCTCGTGCGCACCACTATCGAACGGCGAGACCTGGGCCCGCACGATGTTCTCATCGAAATCCGCTACGCCGGCATCTGCCACTCCGACATCCACACAGTGCGCGGTGACTGGGGCAGCGTTCCCTACCCGCTCACCGTCGGCCACGAGATCGTCGGCCGGATCACCGAGGTCGGCGCCGACGTCACCCGTCACGCGGTCGGCGACCGCGCCGGTGTGGGCTGCATGGTCAACTCGTGTCGCGAGTGCGAGAACTGCCGCACCGGCAACGAGCAGTACTGCCTCAAGGGCAACACCCAGACGTACGCGGGCGTCGACCGGGACGGCACCGTGACCCAGGGCGGGTACTCGACCCACGTCGTCGTGAACGAGGACTTCGTGCTGCGGGTGCCGGAAAGCATCCCCTACGAGGCGGCCGCGCCGATGCTGTGCGCGGGCATCACCACGTACTCCCCGTTGGCGCACTGGAACGCCGGCCCCGGCAAGAAGGTCGCCGTGGTGGGCCTGGGTGGTCTGGGCCACATGGCCGTCAAGATCGCCGCAGCGATGGGCGCCGAGGTGACAGTGCTGTCACAGACGCTGGGCAAGAAGGACGACGGCCTGCGCTTCGGCGCCGAGCACTACCACGCCACCAAGGACCCGGCCACGTTCGAGGCGCTCAAGAACAACTTCGACCTGATCATCAACACGGTCAGCGCACCGATCGACATGGCCAGCTACCTCGGCCTGCTGCGCCTGGACGGCACGCTTGTCAGCGTCGGTGCCCCGCCGGAGCCGCTACCGGTGCCCGTCTTCGCGCTGTTCGGCAACCGACGCTCGTTCGCCGGCTCCAGCATCGGCAGCATCGCCGAGACCCAGGAGATGCTGGACTTCTGCGCCGAGCGCGGCATCGCCCCCGAGGTTGAAGTCATCGGCGCCGAGGCAGTCAACGACGCGTACGAACGGGTCCTCGCCTCGGACGTGCGGTACCGGTTCGTCATCGACATCGACACCCTGCGCTGATCTTCTCCCGGGTGCCAGGGTCCGCCGAACGGCGGGCCCTGGCACGCAGCCGGACCGGGGCGACCGGTGGCGAGGATGCCGATTGGCCGCCAAGGCGCAGAGCGCGCATCGGCGGCCCACCGTCTCAGCCGTTGTCGATCAGGCTGGCGATCTCGTTGTAGATCAGGTGCGCCTTCGCGCCCTGGTTCGACGGACAACCGCCGAGGTGGTGCAGGGCGATCACACGGTGGCTGGCGTTCAGCACTGGTGAACCCGAGTTGCCGCCGGAGGTGTCGCAGCTGTAACTGATGTTCCAGGTGTTGTAGTTCGCGTTCCGGACGGCGCAGGTCGCGCCGTTCTGGGTGTCCTCGTAGATCGACAGCCGCTTCGCACTGCCGTCGCCGTGCCCGGGGACATAGATCCGGGTGCCGTTGCTGGTGGCGGTGGTTGCCAGGTACAGCGTGCCGAATCCCTGGATGGCGGCGAAGTTGTTGACCGAGAACAGTGCGTAGTCCAGCTGGTTGGAGCCGCCGCTGCTCACCCTGTAGAGGGTGGCACCGCTGACCCTGGTGCCGGCGCCGGGATTCGCGCCGCCGCAGGTGGCGCACTGGTAGTTGAACTGCATCTCGCTGCCGCTCACGGCGGACTGCGTCGAGAAGCAGTGCTTGTTCGTCAGCATCCGGTTGGTGTCGCCGACCCGCCAGGTGGTGCACAGTCCACCGCCGCTGATCAGCAGCCGCGCCACCGCCCTGCCGCGGGCGTACTCGGTGGGGTGGCTGTTCTGGTAGCAGACCACGTCCCGGCGCGCGTCGGTGCTGCACACGGACTGGGCGGAGAAGTTGTGCGCGGCGATCTCCGTGCGGTCGTATCCGCGCCAGAACCGGTCGATGGTGGCGGCGCTGCCACGTGAGGGGCGGCTGCTGTGCAGTGTCACCACCGCGGTGTCGCCCTCCACCGACATCGCCCAGAAACCCGGCTGTCCGTCGGTGGTGTAGTCCGAACCCGTCGCCCGGTTCAGGTGGCGGTCGTACCGGTAGCTCTCCTTGCCGTCGCGGCTCGACACGGTGACGTGGTCGCCTTCGGCCAGCCGCAGTGCGCTGAAGTGCACCTTGACGTAGGTGGCACCGGGGTGCTGGATGATCTGTGTTCCGCCGTTGGTGGCGTAGGACAGGGAGCTGTCGACGGTGCGGAGTTCACCGATCGTGGTCACACCCTCCGCCGAGAACTGGTTCGATTCCGGTGCCCGCTCGGATTGTGGCGCGAGAGGGGCAACCGAGTACGCCTCGGCGGCGGGTACCGACAGTAGGCTCAGCCCGAGTGTGCAGGCGGCGAGCGCGACCGCCCCCGTTCGTAAGCGGCGCAGGGCATGTTTCATCTGTCGCTCCTTCTCAGGAATCAGCACCGAGACGTGCCTTCAGCCTTCCTACCTGAGTTCACGCAAGACATGTAATCCCATCTATGTCATAGCTACCCGCTGCGCCGCTTCATCCGCCTCATTTCCGTGGAATGCGCCCCGATGTGCGGCAAATGACCTACCTGCTCACCGCCCGGGCAACGTTGGTCGGCGTCGATCTGAGGTCCGGCGCACTCTGCGCCCTACCCGAGGGCGTCGACGAGGTCCCAGCCGCTCAACGCCACCATGACCGCGAACACCTGGATCGGCGCCGGCAACCCAGGCAGGTCGGCATGGGAGACATCGCTGTGCAGGTATTTGCGGCGGATGGAACCGGCCGGTCTGCCGTCGACGATGAGCCGTTCCTCCAGCCGGAAGGTCGACGCGCGCTCGAACGCGTAGAGCTCCTTCGAGAACGCCTGCGCGCGTTCCTCGTTGCACTCCACGAACGCCGCCCGCACCCCGTCTCACGCAACGCGGCGTACGCCTTCACGACGGTGTTCTGGTTGACGCTGAGGTTGTCTGCGAGCTGCCGGACCGGTGGCAGGCGCCGACTCGACGGACAGCTTGCTCATCGCCCGAGCCTACGTCGCCCGATCACCCAGGCCAGTCGCCGTCATCCGGCGCAGATTGGGCCACGAGCACGGTCGTGATCAGCGCGGCGGCCACCGCCAGGCTCAGAGCTAGTAGCGCTCCGGTAAGGCGGTGGTGGAAGTCCGGGCTACGGGCGAGCGGTTGCCGAGAAGGCCTGCTCCCGCAGGTGAACATTGCACAAACGACGGAATGTCAAGTGGATGTCCGGGGCACTACCTGTGCAGACACTGAAGACGACGTGCGAGGTGTGTGATGACCGAACCCGCAGCCAGTGGCGGTCTCGTTGACCCGGAGATCGCCTTGCAACGCCAGGTCGAGACGCTGAAACAACGATTCCCGGATGCCGAGGAGAGCGAGATCTCCGCCCTCGTGCACGAAACGCACCAGCGCCTCAAGGACGGGGCGAGCATCGACTCGCACCTGGTCGCCCTGACCGAGAAGCAGGTGACGGAGGAACTGCGCAGCGACGGTGGGACCGTTCACATCCGTAGCGACGACACGGCCTGAGCACAGACACGAGTGTGCCCGGCCGGTGGCGTTTCGCAGGCGTTCGACGTTCCCACGGGTCGCTGTGGTGGTGGACACGATGCCGTTGCTCACGGCCAGGTGCGACGTAGCGTTGAGGGCTGCCCAGGGCGGCCCGCGTGCCGCGCGCCTGGTTGACGCCGATCCGCAAGACGAAAAGGTGAACGCCGGGTGCCCGTGACGAGTGAACCCCAGGTGGTCGCGCTGCCGCCGTCAGCTGTCGCACCGACGATCCCTGCGGTGTTCCGATCCGCCTCCGCCCCGGCCCGCCGCACGCTTGTCGACATTCTCGACGACTCCGTGCGCGCGCACGCCGACGCGGGTGCGCTCGACAGCGGTGCCACCACATTGACGTACCGCGAACTGGCCGATGAGGTCGAGGCCGTACGGAGGTCGCTCGCCGGGCACGGCATCGGTGTCGGCGACCGGGTGGGCGTCCGGATCTCCTCCGGTACGGCAGAGCTGTACCTGGCGATCCTCGGCGTTCTCGCGGCGGGCGCGGCCTACGTGCCGGTCGACGCGGACGATCCCGAGGAACGCGCCGAGCTCGTCTTCACCGAGGCGGGGGTCGTGGCGGTCCTCGGTGACGGGCTGGCGGTGTCGCTGCGTCGTACCCCCGCGGGTCGGACCGCTCGGCCCGGCCCGGACGACGACGCCTGGGTCATCTTCACCTCCGGCTCGACGGGCACCCCGAAGGGTGTGGCGGTCAGCCACGGCGCGGCGGCGGCATTCGTGGACGCCGAGGCGCAGTTGTTCCTCGCCGACGAGGCGAGCGAGGCGATCGGCCCGCAGGATCGGGTCCTGGCCGGGCTGTCGGTGGCGTTCGACGCGTCCTGCGAGGAGATGTGGTTGGCGTGGCGGCACGGCGCGTGTCTGGTGCCGGCCGCGCGGTCGCTCGTCCGCAGCGGTGTCGACCTCGGTCCGTGGTTGGCCGAGCAGCGCATCTCGGTGGTGTCGACGGTGCCGACGCTGGCTGCGCTGTGGCCGGTCGAGGCGCTGGAGGAGGTGCGGCTGCTGATCTTTGGTGGGGAGGCCTGCCCGCCGGAGCTCGCGCAGCGCTTGGCCGTCGAGGGTCGCGAGGTCTGGAACACGTACGGACCGACCGAGGCGACTGTGGTCGCGTGCGCCGCGCGGATGACCGGCGAGGGGCCGGTCCGCATCGGGTTGCCGCTGGCCGGTTGGGCGCTCGCCGTGGTCGACGGATCCGGCGCTCCGGTAGCGATGGGTGAGACCGGCGAGCTGGTCATCGGCGGGGTGGGACTCGCCCGCTATCTGGATCCGGGCAAGGATGCCGAGAAGTTCGCGGCGCTGCCCGCGCTCGGCTGGGAGCGGGCGTACCGCAGCGGGGACATCGTCCGGGCGGAGCCCGAGGGGCTCCTGTTCGTCGGTCGCGGTGACGAGCAGGTGAAGCTCGGCGGACGCCGGATCGAGCTGGGTGAGATCGACGCCGCGCTGCAGGCTCTGCCCACAGTCGCCGGTGCGGCCGCGGCGGTGCAGCGCACCGCCGCGGGCAACCAACTGCTGGTGGGGTACGTGGTTCCGCGCGACGGCGTCACCTTCGATGCGGCGACGGCGGCGCTGCGGATCCGTGAGCAGCTGCCGGCCGCGCTGGTGCCGCTGCTGGCCGTGGTGGATGCGCTGCCGACCCGGACATCCGGCAAGGTGGATCGGGCCGCGCTGCCCTGGCCGCTGGCCACCCCGGGCGACGCGGTGGTTGAGCTGACCGGGACGGAGGAGTGGCTCGCTGGCGGTTGGGCGGAGATCCTGGGTGTACGCCCCACCGAGGCGGACGCGGACTTCTTCACCTACGGCGGCGGCAGCCTGAACGCGGCGCAACTGGTGGCGTGGATCCGGCGCCGGCACCCGCGCGTCTCGGTGGCCGACATCTACCTCCACCCGAAACTGTCGCGGCTCGCGGCGGTGCTCGACGCACTCGACACCACTGCGGCGACGCGCCGTGAGGTCCGGCCGGTGCCGAGGCGCACCGGGCTGATCCAGGCCGCGATGATGGTGCCGATGCTCGTGTTGGTCGGGCTGCGCTGGCTGACAGTCCTGGCCGCCCTCGGCAACGTCCTCGCCCTGTTCGCTCCCGCACCTTGGGCGCCGGCCGTTTCCTGGTGGTGGGTGGCGCTGGGCTGGCTTGTGCTGTTCAGCCCGCCGGGTCGGATAACCCTGGCCGCCGCGGGAGCGCGACTGCTGCTTCGTGGGGTACGCCCCGGCAGCTACCCCCGCGGTGGCGGCGTGCACCTGCGGCTGTGGGCCGCCGAACGCCTCGCCGAGCTGACCGGCGCCACCAGCGTCGCCGGAGCATCCTGGATGATCACTTACGCCCGGGCCCTCGGCGCGCAGATCGGGGCCGACGTCGACCTGCACTCCGCGCCGCCGGTGACCGGCCTGCTGAAGCTCGGCCGGGGCGCGGCGATCGAGCCGGAGGTCGATCTGTCCGGCCACTGGGTTGATGGCGATGTCGTCCGCATCGGCAGGGTTCGCGTCGGCGCCGACGCCCGGGTCGGTTCCCGCAGCACCCTGATGCCCGGCGCTCGGATCGGCAAGGGCGCCCGCGTCGCCGCGGGCTCGACGGTGGCCGGCGCCGTACCGGCCAACCAATACTGGGCCGGCTCACCGGCCGCAGCCGCAGTTGCCAAGGATTCGGACGGGTGGCCCGGGCAGCGTCCCTCTCGATCGCGGACGGGTGCACGCCTCTGGCCGCTCGCGTACGGGTTGACGGCCCAGTTGCTGGGGCTGGTTCCGGTCGTGGCCGCCCTGCCTGCGCTCGCCCTGCTCGGCTGGACGCTCGCCATCCGACCAACTGTCGGCGCGGTGCTGGCCGCCGTCGCGGTGGCGGCCGTCGCCTACGTCGTGGGCTACGCGCTGGTGGTGCTCGGGGCCGTCCGGGCGCTCAGCATCGGCCTGCGCGCCGGGTACCACCCGGTGCAGGGGCGGGTGGCGTGGCAGGTCTGGACGACCGAGCGGCTGATGGGGATGGCCCGGGTGGGGCTGTTCCCGCTCTACGCCAGCCTCTTCACACCTGTGTGGTTGCGGCTGCTCGGTGCCAAGGTGGGACGCGGGGTGGAGGCATCCACAGTGCTCGCGCTGCCGGCGATGACCACGGTCGCCGACGGGGCCTTCCTGGCCGACGACACCATGGTCGCGACCTACGAGCTGAGCCACGGGTGGCTGCGCGTCGCTCCGGCCCGCATCGGTAAGCAGGCGTTCCTCGGCAACTCGGGAATGGCCGCGCCCGGACGTTCGGTGCCGAAGCGGGGCCTGGTCGGGGTGTTGTCGTCAGCGCCGTTCAAGGCGAAGAAGGGTTCATCCTGGCTCGGCGCACCGCCGATGCCGCTGCGCCGGACCGTGGAAGCAGCCGACACAAGCCGCACCTTCGACCCACCGGTCCGGTTGAAGCTGGCCCGGGCTGCGATCGAGCTGTGCCGGATCGTTCCGGTGATGTGCGCCGGCGCCCTGGCGATCGGCGTCCTCGCCGTACTCTCGCTCGTCTGGCGGGTTGCCGGGTGGTGGGCGGCCGCTCTCGCCGCCGGGCCGGTGCTGCTGGGTGCGGCGATCGTCGCCGCCGCCATCGCGACGGCCGCGAAGTGGCTGTTGGTCGGGCGCTTCCGGGTCGCCGAGCGCGCCCTGTGGACCTCCTTCGTGTGGCGCAACGAGCTCGCGGACACGTTCGTCGAGGTCCTCGCCGCGCCGTGGCTGGTCCGTTTCGCGACCGGCACGCCACTGCTGACGGCGTGGCTGCGCACGCTCGGTGCGAAGATCGGCCGGGGCGTCTGGCTGGAGACCTACTGGCTCCCCGAGTACGACCTGGTGCGCCTCGGCGATGGTGCGACGGTGAACCGCGGTTGTGTGGTGCAGACCCACCTGTTCCATGATCGTGTGATGAGCATGGACCAGGTGACACTGGGCGCGGGAGCCGCGCTGGGCCCGCACGGCATCGTCCTGCCGGGCGCGAGCATCGGCGCGCGGACCACGGTCGGGCCCGGTTCACTGGTGACCCGCGGCGACGCCGTGCCGTGCGACAGCCGGTGGTTGGGCAATCCGATCACCACCTGGTCGGCGCCAGCGGCACGGTCGGCATGAATCCGAAGGCGGCGTCGGCGTCGAGCGGCGCAACGCCCGGCGCCGGCCACTCGGGCGACTCCTACCTGCCCGAGCACGGCAACGGCGGCTACCGGGTACGGCACTACGACCTGGACCTCGACTACCGGGTCGTGTCGAACCGGCTCGCTGGCCGGGCTGGCATCACCGCTGCGGCTTCGCAGTCGCTCTCTCGGTTCACTCTCGATTTCGGTCGGCTGCGCGTCCAGGACGTCCGAGTGGACGGGCGCCCGGCAAAGTACCTGCACCGGCCGGACAAACTGCAGATCAAACCGGAGCGGCCGATCGGCGCCGGGGACACCTTCCGGGTGGAGATCCGCTATGCGGGAAAGCCGGTGCCCATCTCCGGCCGGTGGGGCGAGCTCGGGTGGGAGGAACTCACCGACGGGGTGCTCGTGGCCAGCCAGCCAAACGGGTCTCCGTCATGGTTCCCGTGCGATGACCAACCCGGCGCCAAGGCCACCTTCCGGGTGGCAGTCACAGCGCCCTCCCCCTACACCGTTCTGGTGACCGGTGATCCCGTACTACAGCAGCGGGGCGCGAGTGGCACTACCTGGGTGTACGAGCGCCGCGAACCCACCTCGCCATACCTGATGAGCGTGCAGATCGGACGCTACGAGATGGTAGATCTGGCTGTCGGTGAGGTGGCGCAGCGCGCGGCGATTCCGCCCGCGCTGCGCCGGAACGCCGCTCACGACTTCGGCCGGCATGGCCAGATCATGTCGGCGCTGCGGCGGCTCTTCGGGCCGTACCCCTTCGGGGAGTACGTCGTCGTGGTCGCCGACGACGACCTCGACGATCCGGTCGAAGCGCAGGGCATGGCGGTCTTCGGGCGAAACCACGTCGACGGGCGGCGCACGCACGAGCGGCTGGTCGTGCACGAACTGGCCCATCAGTGGTTCGGCAACAGCCTCACGGTGGCGGACTGGCGGCACATCTGGCTCAACGAGGGCTTCGCCACCTACGCCGAGTGGCTGTGGTCAGGAGTCTGCGGCGACCTGCCAACAGACGCCCTGGCCGCCCGGTGGTACGCGTGGGTCGCGGCTCGCCCACGCCATGTCGTCGTCGCAGATCCCGGCGTCGACAGGATGTTCGACCCGCTGGTCTACAAGCGTGGCGCGCTGACCGTGCATGCCCTGCGTAAGAGGGTCGGCGACGAGTCGTTCTTCGCGCTGCTGCGAGCCTGGGTCGCCGAGCACCAGCACGCGACGGTGACGACCGAACAGTTCCGGCTGCACGCCCAGCGCTTCGCCCGCGAGCCCTTGGACGGCCTGTTCGCCGCCTGGCTCGACAGCCCGACGCTGCCTCCACCACCTCGCTGACGCCGCCGGACGACGCAGCATAGGCGAATGCGAGGGCGGCGGGACTGGCCTACTCACGCGCGGTTCCTCGCCCGAGCGCGGATCGAACGGCCGAGAGATGCGATGCTCGGAGTACGGTCGGGGCTACGAGGAGCGTTCACTCGCCATCGCGCGGTGCCGGCGCAAGCAGCCGCAAAGGCGCGACCTCTGCCAGTGGTTCAGCGTCGGGGCTGGGTACGGTGCGGGGCAGCAGCGCGGCGAGACCGGCGCGCGTGGCCAGCACGATCAGCCGGTCGGTGCGGACCAGTGGCCGACGTTCCGGCAACGACCAGATGGTCTGTCCCGTCCGACCGGTCCGCACCGCGATCACCCTCACTGCGCCCGGCTGGTTGACGTCGTGGCAGTACCGTCCCTCGATTTCGGACCCGGCGCCAACGGGAAACTCGGCCACCAGCAATACCCGGCGGCCGACCGAGATGGTGTCGATGACCTGCTGGCCCATCATGGCGGCTGCGAACGCCGGCGCTGCCAAGGATGAAACGCGCGGGTGTACGCCAGCAGGACGCTGGCCGTGGCGAGTATCGCGGCCGTGCCGACCAACGCCAGTCGCAGATTGCGGCTGAACACCAAGCCGAGGGCCCGAAGCAGGCGCGGCCTTCGACGCGGCGGGTCCATTCGGGGCCGACCGTATGCGCGGACAAGTACCAGGTCTGCCGAATCCTGGTCCACTGGAAGGACGACCGGCTCCGTGCCGGTCGTGTCGGCCAGGCCGCAAACCACATCCACACCGGCAGGTCGACTTCGGCGTGCAGGTGATGGCCGTTCCAGCTCAGGCCCGGGGGCCGTCGTTCAGGTTCGGGCGAGCCGGCGGACGGCGAGGAACGCGGCCATCACGGCTATGCCGAGCAGGGCCGCTACGGCGGTCAGGTTGAAACCGGCGCCGTGCCACGGGTCGCTGACCGCGTCCATCAGCGGCCCCATCGGGGTGAAGTCGACGGCGGTGTTGAGGGCGTCGGGAAGCAGGTACGGCGGAGGCCCGCCACCGGCGATGAAGAAGAGCCCGAAGAAGAGCAGCAGCCCCACCCCCTGAGCGGCCCGCGCGGTCGGTAGTAGCGTCCCGAGCAGGACTCCGAGCGCCGCGAAGGCCAGCGTGCCGGCGAGAAACCCGGCCAGCACCCCGGTGGTCGAGGACGGTGCGTTGAGGTCGTAGCCTCCGAATCCGATCGCGATCATGAGAGCGGCGGCGACCGCGGCCATCAGTGCGGTGACGATGATCTGCGCACCCGCGAGCGGCCAGGCGGAGACCCCGGCCGCGCGGAACCGCCGTAACACTCCCCGTTCGCGATACGCGGCCAGGTGGGTAGGGACGCCGAGGAAGCCCATCACGGCGATCGCCGCGGCGGCGTACACGGGCACGTAGAAGTCGACACCGCCGATGCCGCCCATCTCCGGATCGGGCTCGTTGCCGAACGAGCCGGCCAGCAGGACCAGCAGGAGGGCGGGAAACGCCAGGCTCATCAGCAGCGTGATCGGTTCCCGGCCGAGCAGCTTGATCTCGGTCCAGACGATGCGGGCGGTCATTACGGTCTCCTCTGTGGTTCGTCGCGAAGCCGGCGACCGGTGGTGGCGAGGAAGACGTCCTCGAGCGTGGGATGGTGAGTCCGAAAGTCGGCGGGAAATAGCCGCCGTTCGGCGAGGGCTGCCGCCACCGGCACCGTGACCCGGGCCTGCCCGGCGATGGTGACTACACCGCCGGTGGCGCTGACGTTGCTGATGCCCGGTATTCCGGCGAGGAAGCCGACGTCGTGACCGTCGAGGGTGAAGGTGATGGTGATCGGGCCGCCCTGCTGAGCGGTGAGGGTGTCCGGGCGGTCGAGCGCGACAACCCGACCGCCATCCACTATGGCTACCCGGTCGCAGAGTGCGTGCGCCTCTTCCATGAGGTGGGTGACGAGGACAACTGTGGCCCCCCGTTCGCGTACCCCTCGGACCAGGTCCCAGGTCACGCGCCGCGCCTGCGGGTCCAGCCCGGTGGTCAGCTCGTCCAGGAAGACGACCTCCGGCTGGCCGAGCATCGCCAGGGCGAGGAAGAGCCGCTGCCGTTGGCCGCCGGAGAGCGCGGCGAACGGTCGGCGGCGCAACGCGGCCAGGTCCCAGGCCACCAGCGCTGCCTCGACGTCTCCGCTGGACCCCGACGGGGCGAAGAGCCGGATCGCTTCGGCCACCCGCAGCCGGTCGGGCAGGGCGGAGGACTGCAGTTGCGACCCGACCCGGCGGCGCAACTGGTCCGGCTCGTGGGCCGGGTCCAGGCCCAGGACCTCGACCCTGCCCCCGTCTCGCCTTCGCAGACCTTGAAGGCACTCCACAATAGTGGTCTTGCCGGTGCCGTTCGGGCCGAGCAACCCGAAGATCTCGCCCCGCCGCACTGTGAAGGACACGTCCTCGACGGCGACCACGCGCCCGTAGCTCTTGCGGAGATTCTCGACCCTCACGACATCCATGAGGTGACGCTACGAGAGCGCGGGGCCCGGGCACGTCCGCCAAAGGCGGCGTTCGCGGCTACTCCGAAGGAGGTACGGCCTGGACCAGCCCTGTCTCGTAGGCGACCACTGCCGCTTGGACCCGGCTCTCCACCGCGAGCTTGGTCAGGACCCGGGAGACGTGGGTCTTCACGGTCAGCTCGGCGATGTGGAGCCGGCCGGCTATCTCCCGGTTGGAGCAGCCGCGGGCGATGAGACCCAACACCTCGCGCTCCCGCTCGGTGAGGGCCGCCAGCGCGGTCGGCGCTGGCCGGTCCCGCCGCAGCCGAGCGGCGACCAGATGGTCGACCAGGCGGCGGGTCGTCGATGGTGAGATGACAGCGCCGCCGCGCACGGCCGACCTGACCGCCTCCAGCAGCTGTACCGGCGGGGTGTCCTTCACCAGGAAGCCAACGGCGCCCGCCTCCAGCGCGTCGAAGACGTTCTCATCGGTGTCGTAGGTCGTCAGGATCAACACGTGCGGCGGGTCGGCGGCGGCCAGCACCTGGCGCGTCGCCGCTATCCCGTCCAGCTTCGGCATGCGAATGTCCATCAGCACCACGTCGGGTCGGTGTTCGGCGACGGCGGCCACCGCCCGCTCCCCGTCCTCGGCCTCGGCCACCACCTCGATCTGAGGGTCGTTGTCGAGCAGCGCCCGGAAGCCGGCCCGCAGTAGCGCCTGGTCGTCGGCGATCAGGACTCGGATCACGGCGCCTCCAGTGGAAAGGTGGCGGTTACCCGGAACCCGTCGGGTCCGCCCGAGGTCGACAGCTCGCCGTCGTAGAGGGCGACCCGCTCGGCCATCCCCCGCAGGCCCTGGCCAGGAATGTACGCCGGCTCGGCAGCGCCGAGGTCGTGGATCTCCACTGTGAGCCGGTCTGGTTGGTAGCTGATGGTGAGCTGGGTCCGCACGCCCGGCGCGTGCTTGATGACGTTGGTGAGCGACTCCTGGATCACCCGGTAGGCGGCGAGGTCGAGGCCGGGTGGGAGCGGCACCGGTGGTCCCGAGGCCGCGACGGTGACGGTGACCCCGGCGTCGCCTGCGGCGGCCACCAGCGACGGCACGTCGGCGAGGCCCGGCTGCGGCGCTGGGGCCGGACCGACCTGGTCGCTTCGGGCCGGGTCGCGGAGAACGGTCAGCATGCGGCGCAACTCCGAGAGCGCTTCCCGACCGGTCCGCTCGATGATGGTGAGCGCCTCGGCGGCCTGCGCCGGACGGGCGCCGACCAGGTGAGCGCCGACGCCAGCCTGGACGGTGATGACACTCATCGCGTGGGCGATGACGTCGTGCAGCTCGCGGGCAAGCCGGGAGCGCTCGTCGGCGATGGCGCGCTCGGCGAGCGCCTGCTGCGCCGCCCGCAACAGCTCGGCCTTGACCTCCAGGTCCTCGGCGTAGCGCTGCCGGTCGTCGATGGCGACTCCGAGGGCCCAGACCACGCCGCAGACCACTGCGACGTAGAGCAGGTCGGTCACGCTCACCGGCCACTGGCCGGCGACGACAGCGGTCATCATCCACAAGGGAGTGGCGAGGGCGATGGCCCGCTGCCAGAGCGGCCGGCGCCAAGCGCCGGCGGCGTAGAGGGCGACCATCAGCGGCAGCGACTGGAGGAAGTGGCCCTCGTGCGCTCCGTCGAATGGCGTTTCGAGCCAGAGCGGGTACGTGACACCGAAGACGAGCGCGATGGCGACGGGGTTCCAGCGGATCGCCAGCACCGGCAGGGTGTTGGCGAGTAGCAGGGGTATGGCGCGGAGCGGGTACTCCTCGACGATCCGCCACTCTGGAACGGCGAACACGATGGTCAGGAGCGTGGTGAGCCCGACGAGGGCACGTCCGGACCGCATTGACCCAGCCTACGGCTATTACCATGCGAGCGTGGCTCATGTTGCCCAGGTCCGCAGGCCGTACCCGCTGCTCGTCGCCGCGGTGGTCCTGTTGGCGCTCGGCGCGGCAGCGGCCTGGGGGGTCGGTGGCACGCTGGGGCTGAGCCACTCCCCCGCCGCCGTGCCGCGCGAGGACGCCCTCGCCGCGCCGGCGCGGACACCGGCACCGGTCCCGCCGTTGGCGTCCCTCGTCGTGCCCGACGAGCTTCGTGTCAGGAAGGCCGCGGCCGCCGTCGCCGACGCTGTCGTCTTCCGCGGCCTGCCTCGGCCGGTGCTCGTCCCGGCCACGTCGAGCCCGGCCGGGTCCGCGACGGCCGCGCCGGGCGACGGCACGGCTCCGGACCTGTCGGCGGTGAGCACGCTGCGGGCGGGCGTGCTGGCCGCCCTCAGCGGGACGCGCGAGTCGTACCGGCTCGACGTGCGCGGCACCGAGTTGACCGTCCAGGGTGGCGACGTCGCGGGCGCGGCGGCCGGGATGTACCGGTTGGCCGACCGGATCCGCTCCGGCGCCGAGGTGCTCCCCGCGGCGGACGCGGGTCGAGTGGTCATCCCGCGGCTCGGCCTGCGGCTGACCGACGCGGGTTCGGTGGGACGCGAGCCCGACCCGGCCGTCTTCGCCGCCGGCGACGACTATGGCCTGAACACCGACGTGGTCGGATCGGCGGTGCTGCCTCGCGCCCCGTGGGTGGACGCTGGCGCGGTGGCACGCATCGACGCGCAGTTTCGGCAGTTCGTCGATCACTCGGTGGCGCAGGGATTCAACGGGATCGTCGTGCCCGGCTTCCTGGAGTACGTCACGTTCGCGAAGGTCGGCGACGGGCGCGCGGTCTACCCGCCCGGCGACTCGCACGTCGACCGCGCACGGGCGATGGTCGCTGCGTTCGGGCCCGTCTTCCGGTACGCCGAGGACATGGGCGTGCGGGTCTTCCTGCTGACCGACATGCTCGCGGTGTCACCCCCGCTGGAGGCATACCTGACGCGGACCGTCGGCGCCCTCGACGTGGCCGACCCTCGGCTGTGGGCGGTCTACCAGGCCGGTCTGGCCGAGCTGTTCGAGAACATGCCGTTCGTCGACGGCCTGATGGTCCGCGTCGGCGAGGGCGGCGAGGTGTACGCCGCGACCGGCTGGGACTACTCGTCAAGGCTCGCTGTCACCACGGAGACATCGGTACGCGCGATGCTGCGGGCGCTGCTGGACACCGCGGGCCCAGCCGGGAAAGAGATCATCTTCCGCACCTGGACGGTGGGCGTCGGCGCCGTCGGTGACCTGCACACCAACCCGGTGTCGTACGCGCAGGTCCTCGGCGGGCTCGACGATCCGCACCTGATCGTGTCCACCAAGTACACACTCGGCGATTTCTACAGCCACCTACCGCTGAACACCACACTGTTGGGCGGCGAGCACCGCCGCATCGTGGAGTTCCAGGCCCGGCGGGAGTTCGAGGCGTTCGGCTCGCTACCCAACGACCTCGGCCCGCTGCACCGCCAGGCACTACGCGCTTTCCTTGCCGCCAACCCGAACGTCGAGGGTGTCTGGAACTGGACCCAGGACGGCGGGCCGTTGCGCGCCGGGCCCATGTCGCTGTACCTGCGCGCAGGCTTCTGGCAGCTCTACGACCTCAACACGTACGCCGTCGGCCGCCTGGCCTGGGATCCGCACGCCGACCCGGCGCAGGTCACGGCTGACTGGGCGTACCGCACGTTCTCCGGTGACCCGGGCACCGTCGCCGCGATCGGGCAGGCCATGGCGCTGTCCCGGCAGGCGGTCACCAGAGGCCTCTACATCGGTCCGTACGCCGACCGGTCGGTGCGGGCGCTCGGGCTGGAACCGCCGCCCATGATGTGGATCTTCGAGTGGGACATCCCGACCGGCGACTCGGCGGCGCTGGACAGCATCTACGCGGTGACCGGCGGTCGCGTCGACGAGGCGATCGAGGAGGGCACGCAGGCCGTCGTGCTGGCCCGACGCATGCGCGACCTGGTCGCCGCGACCGATCCGGCGACCTGGCGGGATGCCGAACTGCGCGGGCGCTTCACCGCGACTCTCGACTACCAGGTCGACCTGTTCGAGACGCTGAGCGCGTACCGGGCCATGGTGCTGCGGCACGCGCAGTGGCTGGACACGGGTGCACCGGCCGCCCGTGACGACTGGCGGCTGGCCGCGGCGGCGTACCACGACGCGCGCGACGCGCACCGGCAGCGCTACGGCGCCGACCTGGACCTGCCCGCGTACAACTTCACCGCCGCCGACCTCGGGGCGCGGCGCGCCGACCGGGACCCGGCGATGGCCTGGGCGGCCCGGGCGTTGCTCGGGTCGATCCTGCTGGTGGTGCTGCTCGGCCTGTACGGGCGCGGGTTCGGCGCGGCCGCCGCACGCGGGTTGCTGCTCGGCGCGCTCCGGCCGTGGCGGGTCGCCGCGCTGCCGACGCCCGTGACGCGGGCGGACCGGGTGTTGGTGTGGCTGGTCCCGGCCGTGGTGCTGGTGGCGAGCCGGATCGTGTTGACCTGGTTCGCCGCGCCGGCGCACCTGTTGGTCACCCTCGGTGGGTGGGCGCTATTCACCCTCGTCGTACGCCTCGCCGTCGGTCGCCGAGACCCGTTCCACCTGTGGGCCGTGGTCGGCGGCGTCGCGCTGCTGCGCAGCGTGCTGCTGCTGGCGGCGCTCGCCGGGCGCGGACCGGGCGGTTACTGGTTCGCCTTCTGGACCGCGCCGAGTCGGCGCGCGGCGTACGTCACCGTCGCGTTCGCGGCGTTCTGCTGGCTGTTCGTGGTCGTCGCCGTGGTCCTACGGGACCGGTACGGCCTGCGCCGCCGAAGCGCCGTCGGGCTGACCCTCACCGCCGCGGGCGTGCCCCTCGGCGTGCTGTCCGCCCTGGTATCGGTGGTGGGCCTGGAACGCGCGCTGACGGTGTGGAATGACCAGCTCGCGCTGCTGCCCTGGGGCCTGTCCCGGATCCTCGGCATCACCGTCCACCTCGGCATCCCCGCCCAACTCCCCGCATACACCGCCGCCGCCGGAATCGCCTTGGCCGCCGTCGGTCTGCTCCTGTCACTCGGCCGCAACCGGCACTCCGCCTGACCGCCCATCCCCCGACGTCTTGAGCGCCGTCGGCGCCGACATCGGCGGTCAGGCTGGTGTCGCGCTCGTTCACGGACTGATCTATGCCGGCTCGCGCACGCCACCGGCGTTCCCGCCGTCGTCCGGCATCGGTTCGGTCGGGGCTTCTGGCAATTCGTCCGGCGCGCCGGGCAGGAGGACTCCCGCGTCGTCGGGCACCGGTTCGCGCGGGTCGATGGGCGGATACTGTTCGGGGTCGAGATCGGGTCCAGTCATCAGGCGAGTATCCGTCGTCTTCCGCGCTGCCGCTCGTCGAGCCCGCGAGCCTTGCCCTCGTCTCAAACGCCTTGCGATGACGGGCAGCCGGCTGTTCACTCCTTCAGCAAGCCGACGAGTACCCGCGACATCATGTCCTCGAAGCGTGGCGCGGGCACCAGCGGACCGTCGGCAAGCGCCGCCGTCAGGTGGGCGTGCCGGCCCGCCGCGATCACGTGTGCCAGGTACGCGCCCTGCCTCTGCCGGGTGCTAGTGCTCCCATTGAGTTCGTTGAGGACGAACGCGGCGGTGAGCGTGTTCATCACGGCGAACGCCTCCAGCTTGCGGCCCACATCCGCCGGGTGCCGGGCGAGGAGCGCCAGCACGTGCTCCAGCAGATCGGTACCGTGCGGGCCGAGCGCCGAGCGCGTGAGCAGCAGCTCCGGCAGCCAGCGGTGCCGCAGCATCAGCTCGCGCCCCTGTCGGCACACCTCCAGCAGGCCCGGCAGCCAGGGGCCACCCGGCGCCGGCAGCTGGTAGGCCGCCGCCACCTCGTCGGTCATCAGGTCGAGCAGGTCGTCCCGGCTGTCGACATAGCGGTAGAGCGACGCCGCCCCAGTGCCCAATTCGGCGGCGATACGGCGCATCGAGACCGCGGCCAGCCCCTGTTGATCGGCCAGCGCGATCGCCGCGGCGGTCACCTCCGTTCGGGACCGCTCGGCGGGCCGGCCCACTCCCGTGCGCCGTTCCCGAAGCCATATCGGCATCGCCTCCATGCCACCCCTCTCGATTGCGTCCATCCTAACTATTGGCATACGGTGTTCGCGAACGCCGTTCTCGAAAAGGTGAGGCAGAGATGACCAGAACCCCGTACACCGCACGCAACGGTGACGTACACCTCGCGGCCGACGACCACGGCGGCACCGGCGGCGAGCCGCTGCTGCTGCTCATGGGGCTCGGCGTGTCCCGTTTCTACTGGCCCGACGGGCTGGTCGCCGCGCTGATCAACGCCGGCTTCCACGTGGCCTCGTTCGACGGCCGCGACGCCGGCGGCTCCACCCACTTCGACGACACCCCGGTCGGCAACCCGGTGACCGCCCTGTTCCGCCGGCGGCCGCCCGCCTACACCGCCGAGGACATGGCCGACGACACCGTCGCCGTGCTCGATGCGCTCGGGTGGCAGCGTGCCCACCTCTTCGGCATCTCCCAAGGCGGCCTGGTCGCTCAGCGCACCGCGCTACGCCACCCGGAGCGGGTGCACACAGTGACCTCCTTCGCCGCCGTGCCGAGCGACATTCGTGGTGGCGCGGTCCTGCGCTATGTGCGCCTCCCGTTCCTGGCACGCCTGGCGCGCATGCGCCAGCCCGTCGGCCGCGACGGCGACGTGGCGGCCGGCCTGGCCCTGTTGCGGGCGGTCGCCTCTCCCGGCTACCCGTTCGACGAGCACGACGCCCGCCTCCGCGTGGAGCGCGAACTCGACGCCGGGCTGCCCAGCGGTGTCCGCGACAGCCGCGCCCAGGCCCGGCAGACCAGCGCCACCTGGCACGGCCCGCGCCTGCGCGAACTCCGCGCGCCCACCCTGGTGTTACACGGCGAGCAGGACCCGCTGATCCGCCCCGCCGCCGGCCGCCGCATCGCCGCGTCGGTGCCAGACGCCCGCTACGTCGAACTGCCCGGCACCGGTCACGACCTGCCCCAGGAAATCTGGCCCACCGTGGTCCGCGAGATCCGCACACGGGTCAGTTGAGGCCGCAGAACCCGCGTCGGCGGCGCCTACGCCAGGCTGGCTCGGACCCAGCGAGAAATTGCCGCCAGAGAGATTCGCAGACGGCTGGCTGATCATTTACAACGCGCTGAACGAGGACCGGCTCGGGTTCGGCGACCTCCCGCCGGAGCACCGCCGGCATCGCCCGGGGTGAGCCCACTCCAGGCAAAGGTGACCGCCTCGTGGCTGGGCCGCCCAAATCACACGGCCCACCCGGTAGGTTGGCCCGCATGTCACCGATCCCGGCGCCGCTGTTACCCGAAACCCGACGGGCGCTGGTCCACCGGCTGGCCACTGCTCAGGTAGCGGGTCGGGCGCCTTCGGTCGTCGCCGCCGTGGTGCGGGATGGTCGTCCTGTGTGGGTGGACGGGTGGGGAACGGTGGACGGCAGGGTGCCGGACGGCAACCTCCAATACCGGATCGGCTCGATCACCAAGACTTTCCTGGCGGTGCTGGTGCTGCGCCTGCGCGACGAGGGGCGACTCGCGCTTACCGACCCACTGGCCGACCACCTCCCCGACACAGCGGCGGGTCAGGCCACGGTGGGTGCGCTGCTGGCGCACACCGCCGGGCTGATCGCCGAAGCGCCCGGCCCATGGTGGGAACGAACCCCGGGCGCGCTGCGACCCGACCTGGCCGACGTGCTGGGCAGCGACCCGCAGGTGCATCCGCCCGGACAGCGCCACCACTACTCCAACCCCGGCTATGCGCTGCTCGGCGCGCTGGTGCAGCGGGTCCGGGGCCAGGCGTGGGGCGAGGTGCTGCGGCGCGAGGTGCTGGAGCCGCTCGCAATGACCCGCACCACCCTGCTGCCGGTCGCGCCGCACGCCACAGGCTGGGCGGTGCATCCCTGGGCCGATGTGCTCCTTGCGGAGCCCGCCGTGGACACCGGTCTGATGGCGCCCGCCGGACAGCTGTGGTCGACCGTAACGGACCTGGCCAGGTTCGCCGCGTTCCTCATCGACGGCGACGACCGGGTGTTGCATCCGGGCACCGCCGCGCAGATGCGCAACCCGGCGAGCCCGCCGGAGGCGACGGACTCAGACAGCGGGTACGGGCTCGGTATGCAGTTGCTGCGCCGTGACGGCCGGCTGTTGGCCGGGCACACCGGCTCGATGCCGGGCTTCGTCGCGACCGTCTGGGTCAGCCCCGATGACGCGCTGGGCGCGGTCGTGATGGGAAACGTGACCGCCGGCCTCTCCGCCGGCACGCTCGCCGCTGATCTTCTGCAGACGGTCGCTGAGCGGGAGCCGCGGATCCCTGCCCCCTGGCGACCACTACCCTCAGTTGACCCACAGCTACTGGATCTCGCCGGCCCATGGTACTGGGGGCCTGCCCCTTATCTGCTGCGCCCGCAGGCTGATGGCTTCCTGGAGTTGACCTCGCTGTCCGGCGGCGGGCGCGGCACCCGGCTACGCCCCACCGACGACGGCGGCTGGAAGGGAATCAACGGCTACTTCGCCGGCGAACGGCTGCGGGTGCACCACGACTCGGCCGGCGCCGTCAGCCACCTCGATCTTGGCACCTTCATCTTCACCCGGCAGCCCTACGACCCTGCGGCGCCACTGCCCGGCGGCATCGACCCCGCCGGCTGGCAGGCCGGCTGACGTCACGAACGCACCGATCTCGGCATGAGCGGACGTCACCCGATTGACAGCCGGAAGCACCATGGCCGACATCTTCGAGCCCGTCGAAGAGATCTCGAGCCTGATGGGCCTGCTCAAGACGTTGCCCGCGGGATCGGCATCTCAGATGACGGACCTGGGACGGACCGCAGCCCGCTCGCCCGAAACGCTCTACGCCGATATACAGCATCTACAGAAGCGGCGTTTGGTCCTGCACTTCCTCCGACGACTCGGCCCGACCAGCCCACTTCTTCCACTGCCTAAAGTCAGCGTCTCAGCATCGTCAGCGCGTACGTCGCCACCTCCGTACAGTCCCACCCGGTGTGGCAGGGCGATGGCCGCGCCTCGCGGGCCCGCCGCTCGCAGAGTTCCTCGTCACCGCGCGGAGCCGCCAGCAGCGCCAGATTGGCCAGGTGCGCGGACACCGTGTTCTCGTACCCGGCCTCCCGCGCCAGCGCCAGACCCCGCCGGCAACTGGCCGCTCGGTGCTTGAATGCGCGCGCTACAGCCTCACGGCACAGTACGGACGAAGGCGGAGTCATTCCACCAGCGAAGCAGACGTGGGCAGCACCTGAGGCCCTCCGTGATACGGCTTAGCGGTGTAGCCACGCGACCCGCAACCGGCAACCGGCGGTCGCGCTGACCGCGATCACCTCTCCATTTTGAATGCAACTCTCGAGCGGACAGATCAGGCGGATCAACGCTCCGGGTACGCCAACCAATCTTCCAGCGATTCCCTCAAGCTGTCATTAACAGGATTCGAGCGGACCACAGTCAAGCCGGCCACTATAGCTTCCACCGATTCCCGATCAAGATGAAGCGTCAGGAAGTTGGACGGGTCGACCAACAGCACCTCAAGGTCAATCCCTTGATCTTTAATGACAGAGCCCACTTGGACTGCTTGATCGGCCGTCATGCCCGGCAGATCAAGGCTCCAGTAAAATTGCTTCTCAGGGGTGTTGTCATCTCCCACTTTCAGCATCCAATCTTGTTCAAGAGCGCGTCCGTGGTGGCAAGCCGAGTAGATTTCCTCCCGAGGTCGTCCACCGAGTTGGCAATCTTCCACGTTCCGCCGTTGTGTGATCCATCCCCACTGCCAATGTCCTGCGAGATGAAAGTCTTCCCGTTCGTGAAAACAGGTTGACCACGAACACGGAAGTTCGTTTTCTTGTATCCAAGATACTTAGCAAGATGTTCAGCTTGCTTGTTGGTCAGCGGCTGATTTTTACCCTGAACCTGAGTTGGTAGCGGAATATCATTGACGTTGTGAACCAGCACTGGCGCGGTGCCGGCCAGCACATAGTACGTGTGGATATCGGAAATGGTGAGGTTGTGCATGTACTGGGCGCCAGTGTAATTACGGACGCTCGCGATTCGCACCTCACTCCCAGCGCTCGAGCGCAGCCGCTCCCCCGCCACAAGCTCGGCCGCATTAACCCAGTAGCCACGGGACACGGACCAGATCGGGTGCTCCCACGTGGTCTCGACATCAGCCATCGCACCAGTGGGCAGCACCAGGACGAGCGTCGTGAGCTGCGAGTCGCGATTCAGGTGCAGGCGAGTCACCTGTTTGGCTGCAGTCACACCGGCGTGGGGATCGGTCGCCTGCACCAGGTCACCGACCTTGACGTCCCCGATCTCCTTTGTCGAACCATCCGCCATGAGTACCGGCGTGTCCCGGCTGAAGCTGTTGACCACTCTGCATGCCTCGACCACGTCATCGGCTGCCTTCGAGGCACCGGAAAGAAGATCGACGCCTTCGCCGACAACTTTTCCGGCCTTGCCCACCGGAATTGCTCCGGCAAGATCGAGAACCAGCCCGACGTAGTCGCCGTTGTCAAGCTTCTCCTTGGCGAGCGCAATGGAGTACGGAATCCCAATGCCAGGAATCCAGCTCATCCACTCGTAGAACTTGAGCTTCGATTCCTTGGCCCGGGCGTCCCGCATAGCGCAGTCGCCCTCGACCTCACACATGAAGGCGGCAAGCGACTCCTGAAGTTCAGCCGGAGTGAAGTCGGAGATGTGACACCTGAAATAGCGGTAGCCGCGGAAGCCGCCGTAGGTATCGCAGTCACCGATGTAGTGAACCGTGAAATTGATGAAGGCTTTCCGCCGCTTCTTGACTTCCTCATCACGATCCGGTTGGCCGGCTTTCGAGCCACCGCCACCGCCACCGCCGCCACCGCCGGAACCCGAGCCTCCGTCGTTCCGCTTTACGTCGTCCGGACTTGCCCGACCGGCCCAGACGTCATCCTGGATCAACCCGGTCGGGTCGCTGAACGTGATCGGCGAGTTGCCGGCGTACGCGTAGCCGTGCCACTGCTGCGGTTGGTTCTGGTCCATCAACGGGTCGACCGACACGAACCTGCCGAGCGTCGGGTCGTACTCCCGTGCCCCGATGTGGGTCAGCCCGGTCGAGTCGATGTCGCCACCGACGAAGCCCTTGCCGTTGGGCCAGGCCGCCTGGTCCCCGCGCGGTGCACCGTACGGGGTCTGGCGGCGGATCGTGACCGCCTGGGTCGCCGCGTTCACGCTGATCTGTTGGGTGCCCTGGTGGTCGCTGAACAGCCACTGCAGTCCACCGCCGTCCGAACGGCTGGCGATCGACTTGCCGGCGAAGGAGTAGTACCGGGTGGCGGTGTTCTGCGTCGCGCCGAGGTCTCGCCGGATCTCCATTCCGGGCAGGTAGAGGGTGGTGCCGGTGGCGTCTCGTCGGAGGATCCGCTCGCCCTCGGCGTTGTAGACGTGACTGGCCAGTGTGGCGCCGCTCTCGGTGACGCTTGTCAGTCGACCCTCGGCATCCCAGGCCAACGTCTGGTCGGCGGCCACACCCGGCCGGGTGGCGGTCTCGCCGGTGGCGTTGTAGCCGTACGACTTGGTCACCGGCGCCTGTCCGGGTGCCTCGGTCCGGACGGAGGTCACCGTGTGCGGCCGTACGGAGTTCGCGCCGCTGGTGGGCACCGTGTACGTGTTCGTGGTGTTGCCCGTCGAGCCGTGGCTGGTCTGGGTCAGCCGGTTGCCGATCCGGTCGAACGTCCAGTCGGTCCAGTAGGGGGCGGGTCCGCCCAGGTTCCCCACCGACGGATCGGTGGCGCACTCCACGCCGGCTCGGGGCGTCCAGGCCGAGGTCAGGCGGCGCAGCCCGTCGTACCGGAAGCACTGGCTCTCGGCCTGTCCGACCCCTGGCTTGTCGACGAGTTGCAGGATGTTACCGGCGGCGTCGTAGGAGTAGGTGCGGTCGGAGATGGTGCCGGCCGAGGTCTCCGGCTTGATCGTCGTCTGTCGGATCCGGCGGGTGTCCGTCTCGTAGACGTTGTTGTCCTCGACGTACGTCCCCCCGGCGGTCTTCCGGGTCAGGACGGTGGGCTCGCCGTACACGGTGTACTGCTGCCCGACGACGTACGACCCGACCGTCGGCAGGTTCGTGGTCAGCGTCTGCGGCAGTCCGGTCGTGCCGTCGTATCCGGTGCTCACCGTCTCCTCGGCGAGGCCGCCGGCACCGGGGTAGGTGATCGAGACTTGTGTCCCGTCGGTGGGGGCGAACCCGTACGAGTAGGTCCACTCCTGTCCCAGTCCGGTGACCGTGCTCGGAATGACGTACTGGTCCCCGATCACCTGGTAACGGGTGTTGAAGTTGATCGCCCGCCAGGTGTACGCGTTGGCCGAGCCTGCCGGTTCGTACCGGGTCGACTGGGTCAGTTGTCCGCGTACGGTGACGCCGGTGAAGAGCTGGTCGTACTTCCATTCGGCCCGCAGCTTGCTCGGCGAGACCGCGTCGTCGTACTGGCCGGTCCGGCGGCCCATGGCGTCGTAGGTGTAGACGAGCACCTCACCACGGGCGTCGACGCTCTTCTCCAGGTCGCCGTAGAGGGTGTAGGCGGAGACGCTCGTGCCCTTGTCCGGGTCACGGGACTCGATCTGTCGACCCCTGATGTCGTACTTGTAGGTCCACTCGTTGCCGGCCGGGTCGGTGATCTTCGTGAGCTGGTTCTTCCGGTTGTACGTGTACCTGACCGCGTCGTAGGCGCCGGAGACACCCGCCGGAGTGGTGTGCTGGCGTACCTCGACGTCGCGTCCCTTGAAGTCGAGGAATCTGGTGGTCGGGACGTCACCGGGGGCCGGGGTGCGGGCGATGCTGTCACCCCGGTACGACGTGCTGGTCCGCCACTTCTCCACCAGGTTCGTCACACCGTCCCCGGCGAGCGAGACCTCCGCGATCGGGCGGCTGGCGTCGTCGTACTCGGTGCGGGCGACCGCCGGCACCGACCACTCGGGCTCCCACCACAGCGTCCCCGAGGCCGTGCCCGGCTCGGCATGCGCCCCGTACGCGACGGCGGTCCGCCCCCAACGGTCGTAGATGGTGTCGGTGACGAGACGACCGCCGCCGATCCCGGAGGACTGGGTCTGCCGGGGCCGCAACATCGCGTCGTAGATCTGATACGTCGTCTGGTAATTGCCGGCGGCGTTCAGGGTCTCGGTCCTGACCGACGAGTAGTCGGACCGGGTCGGTGAATAGGTGTACACGTAGCGGACGGACGGCTTCTGCGGGTTGTCCGCCTTCGACCAACCCACCTTCCAGACCTGGGTCGTCCGTCCCAGGCCGTCCAGGGTCACCTCGGCCACGCGGGAGTTCACGTCGGTGGTCTTCCAGGCCGTCCCCCAGTACCGCGACACCTCCTCGTGACTCGTCCAGTTGAACCCGCTCTTGATGGTCTTGCTGACCCTGGTCACCGGCCCGCCCACGGCCGGCGTGTACGCGGTCGCGGTGGTCACCGACCGTGCGTCGGTCGTGGTGACCGCCCGTCCGAAAGCGTCGTAGGTGGCCTGGCCCTCCGTCTGGAAAACCGTGCCGGTCGTGGCCGTCCAGTCGCGCAGTTGTTCGGTTCGGGAGATGGAGCCGTAGGTCGGCGCGGTGTCCGCGCTGGCCGCACCGTCATAGCTGTAACGGGCGTCGGCCACGACGTCGTCGGCGCTGACCGGTGCCGTCCCACAGGGCAGGGCGTTCGTGGTGACCCGTTTCAACAGCCCGGTCTGGTTCCTGCCCAGGTTGCGGTTGTAGGTCTGGGTGACACACTGCTCGTCACCGGCCACGTCGACGTCGCCGTCGTCCTGGGTCCAGTCGAGGGTGCCGTGGGTGTCGTCGAACGCCGACGTGGAGCGGGTGACCCGCCAGCCGGCCGCACCGTCCGCGCCGAGCGCGGTCGCGGAATAGGTCAGCCGGGTGTTCGTGAAGCGGGCCGTGACCAGGTCGTTGTTGATCGTGCGACTGGCGGTCGGCGGGGACTGCCAGGGTACGTTCACGGTCCTGCTGACCGGCTTGTTGAGGTCGCCGTTGTAGACGGTCTCCTCACGCACCGAGCCGGCGAACCAGTCCTCGTCGTGAACGGTCTCGTTGCCCAGCGAGGCGCCGACGGTCACCTGTCTGGTGCCGCCCGTGGGACTGGAGCGGTCACCGTGCATCCCGCGCAGATACTTGGTGACGGTCAGGGTCTTCCGGCCGTCGGTGTCGCCGACCCGGGTGGTGACCTCCGAATAGCCCCGGAACTGGTTCCAGGTCTTGTGCTTCGGCTTGATCAGACCGTCGTCGTCGGAGTAGTGCCAGGCCGGGTTGCCACCGTACGAGTAGGTGGTGAACTTCGGCGGCGCCTGGTGTCCACCGGCGAGTTGCACGTCCGACTCGGACACGTGGCGTACCACGTACTTGTGCCACCACTCCGTCAGCAGCGCGTCCTCGGCACCGTTGGGGTCGGGTCCGATGACCGGATAGCAGAGCTTGGTGTTGGTGTGTGCTCCACTCGGAACGTTGTCCTTGTGGCATTCCGGCAGGCTGTAGGTGACCTGGATCTTCGCGCCCGTCTCGGTGACGATGTTGGCGATACGCTGCCAGTTGTTCGTCGTGTTCGAGTCGGTGAGGACCCGGTTCGGCATCGCGGTCGGCTCGAACGTGATCGGCGGCAGGGTGACGGCCGTGCCGACGTGACCGGTGTGTGCGATGGAGGCGAGCCACAGCCCCGCGTTGGTGCCGTCGCCGGGCGACGGGAACGTGTGGGTGAGGGTCCAGGAGTCGACGTCCTGCCAGTCCGGGGTCGCCTTCGTCGTGTCCCAGACCCGGGTCGTGACCTTCGCGAGTCGTTTCGTGGTCCAGAAGGTCGGGGAGAAGTTGTCGCCGCACTCCGACCCGGTGCACTCCTGGTCCCATGGCACGTCCGGCCAGTTCGTCGCGTTGTGGGTGCCGCAGTTCGACGTCACACACCGGTCGGCCGGCGTGAACAGGACCTGGGCGATCGGGGTGATCGACCGGTCGCTGGTGCCACGGTCCCAGGTGCCGTAGTCGATCCGGCGGATCATCCCGCCCCGGACGTAGGAGACGTCGGACGCCGCGGTCAGGTTCTGCGCGTACTTGTTGTTCTCTCTGTCGTACCAGTACGACATCGTGTTGCCGCGCGGGTCGACGACGTAGTCGAGGTTCCATCGCCACGCCTGGGTGCAGTCCGAGTCCAGAAACTCGTTGGCGTGGCAGGGCTCGTTGTCGTGGTTGCCGAACACGGGTGCGGTCCAGGTCGAGTTGGTGCCACTGCTCTGGCCGGGCAGGCTGTTCAACCCGAAGTAGTACTGGACCCCGTCGGTGGTGGTGACCCGCCAGTGCTCGCCGTTGTTGTCGCCGTTCGAGGCGTTCGCCAGCTTCTCGATCCTCGCGCCCTGCTCGCTGCGCGAATGCCAGCCCTTGCCGTCCTGGAACACCAGTTCCGTACCGGTGCCGTTCAGGGTCATGGTGGCGTTGTCGGAGCGCCAGCAGAGATCTCCGGTCTTCTTCTCGTTGTTGGCGCCGGAGGTCTTGTCGTCGCTGCACGACACATAGCTGCGCTCGATGTATCCGGGCCAGTAGTCGAAGCCCTCGCCGACGAACGACGGTTGGTTGTTCGTGGCGGCCGACCGTCCGTCGACGCTCGCCGACGAATAGGCCAGCGAGACCGTTGGGCTGGGGCCATTCAGCCCCGGCGGGGTCCGCATCGGGTACGCCCAGGAGAACCCGCCGGTGGAGCCGCCGCCGGTCCAGGTGGCCGACGCTGACAGCGAGGTGGCGGTGAAGTCGCCCGCCGACCCCTTGGCGTCGGCCGCGAGCGCGACCACGCTGCCGCCGGCCGTCGGCACGTCGGCGGACACGCGACCGGTCACGGTGTCGTTGCGGGAAGGTAGTGGGCTGGCCTGGCAGCCCGGAGCCTCCGGTGTGGTCAGGGCACAGGGTGGTAGCTGCCACAGCCGCAGACGGTCAGCCCAGCTACCTCCGTACGCGTGGCGGAATTCGTTGTAGTCGACGGACAGGTTGGCCTTCGCCGGTCCGGTAGTCCGTTGCGCACCGCTCACCTGGAGGACCACGCCGTCTCGCCAGGCCGGTGCAACGGCGTCGCGACCGACGATCTCGACAGTGACGTCGGTCGGGTCCCCGCTCGCGGAACCACCGGCCCGGTTCACCCAGACCGGAAGATGACCGACCCGTACGCCTGGTGTGCCCGAGGTGTCCGCGCGCCCGGTCCCGAGCGAGGCCGCTGCCCGGCCCGCCTTGGGCCACACCGGCGCCGGGGCCGGCTTGCCCGCCGGTGACGGTGTGGGCCAGGCGATCCCGCGTACCTCCCCGCCGTGCTTGTCCACCGGGTCGGCCTGCGACCGCAGGCGCTCCGGGGCGGCGAGCGCGCCCGCCGTCGCCGGCGATGCCACAAGCATCGACCCCGCGACCACCGCGGTGACGATGGCGGCGAGCACCTGACGCGGTCGACCCGGTGGCTTGGCACCCGAGCCTCGTTGACGCGGACCGTTCACTGGATCCTCCGGAATAAGGGGTCGACGAGGTCGGGTGTGGGACCGGAACCGGTCACCGGTCCGGCGGTTGACCGGCGCTCAGGACTGGAGCTGTGCCTGTGCCTGTGACTTGTGTAGTTCGGAAACCGCGGTGTCGGTCAGGGCGCCCTGGTAGACCAGCAGGTCGTCCAGGCCGCCCTGCCAGTAGTCGACGAGGCGGGACTGCTCACCGGGGCCGGTGAACAACGCCGCCCCCACTGTCAGCGGCCCCGTCGCCCGGAACACCCCGGCGCAGGGCGTGGACTTCTCCAGGACGCCGTTGACGTACAGCCGGATCTCAGCGGCCTGGGCGTCGTAGACGCCGACCAGGTGGGTCCAGGTGCCGATGTCGTCCTCGGTCAGCAGCCGGTTTCCCTCGGCATGTACGCGCACCGGCGTGACGTCGTCGTCCGCACCGCCCACTGTGAACCGCCAGCGGTGCTCACTCGCGCCGCTGGCGAGGCGGTACTCCCGTAGGGAGAGGTAGAAGGCTGACTCCTTGGTGCCCCGCTGTCCGGCCGCGGTGAAGGTACGGGGCTCGAACTGGTCCGGGCGTACCCAGACCGAGACGGTGAACGAGTCGTCGGTACGTAGCACCGGGGTGTCCTGCCACTGCGGCGGGCTGCCCTCGGCGGCCAGGTTTCGCTGCGACCAGCCGTACTCCAGCGTGGACAGGCCGAAGTACGGGTCGGCCGGGTCCTCCACGAAGTGGCGCTTGTCGAGCATCAGGCCGCTGTCGCGGTAGCCGGCGTCGACCGTCGCGCCCTGGGTCAGACTCAACCGCCGGCCCCACGTCGCTCCGTCCGGTGCCTCGCAGGTGGACGGGATGCCGACCTGGTAACAGGGCCTGGCGGCGTTCATGTCCCAGCGTCCGACCTCGATCGGGGCGAGGATGCCTGGTTCGTCGAAGCCACCGGAGTACTCGTCGGTGGCGAGTTGGCCGGTGAAGTCGTGGTCGACCAGCACCCGGTTGAACACCTGCACGTCGGCGATGTTGCCGGTCCACCAGTTGGACGGGAGACCCGCCGCGAAGCCTCGACCGACCACGAACTTACCGCTGGTGGGCCAGGGCGCCGCGACGTAGTCGGTCTCGGCCACCCGTACGCCGTTGACGTAGAGCCGCAGTTTGCCGGCGGTCCTGTCGTAGACACCGGCCAGGTGGGTCCAGCGTGCCGCCTCGGCCGCGGTGAACGGGGTCGGGGCGATCGCCACCCGGCTCGCGCTGGTCTGCGCCGAGGTGTCCTTCATGACGAACGACCAGTGCGGGACCTGCGGGGTGCCTTGCCGGCGTACGCCGAACTCGAACCGGGCGGCGTCGGTGGCGTCCTGGGTGAGCACCTTCATGTCGCTGGTCGGCAGGACACCCGGCCTGACCCAGGCGGCCACGCTGAACGAGTTGGTGGTGTCGAGCACGGGAGCCGCGGTGGCGGCCTGTGAGGTGGTGCCGTTGAACGCGGCGCTGCCACCGCCGAGAAGCCGGGCGTCGGCGGCCCAGCTGACGTTCGTCGGGGCCAGCGGGGTGTCACCGGCGACCGCGCCCTGTTGGTCGGCGAGCGCCTGGCCCTGCGTGACACCCGGGTAGGTTTCCAGCCCCCAGCGGGCGATCGCCGGGGAGGGACGGTCGACGACGAACTCGACGCTGCCATACCCCTCGTTGCGGGTGGCGTCGACGGCCGAGACGTACAGCGTGTTCTGGCCGTACTTCGGGGGCCGCAGCGTCACGGTGGCGCTCTTCGGGGTGCCGGTTGCGGTCACCACCGTGGTCGGGCCGGTCCAGCCGTACTTGAACGACGTGGCGTCGGTGGCGGCCGACTCGATCCGGAAGGTGACCGGTTCGCCCGGCCCGCCCGGCGAGCCCTGGAGCGTGACCGTGACCGGGGGAACGGTGGTGTCGGCGGTGAACTGGCACCATGGCGACCAGCCGCTCCACCGCGAGTACGGTGCCGGGTCGACGGCGGTCACCCGGTACGCGTACGTCTTGCCGGTGACGACGGCCACGGCGGCGGCGGTGGCCCGGCCGTTCGCGGGTGCGGACGCGGTCGGCGGCCGGGTCAGCCGGGTCGGGTACGCGTCGGTGACGGTGCCGATGCCGGCGGCCGGCACCTCGATCCACTCGTAGGTGCCGGTCAGGCTCTGGGTGGTGTCGGCGTCCGGGTAGACGGCGGAGAACTTCGGAGCCAGCGTGCCGATCGGCAGTACGCCGTCGGGCAGGCAGGCGACACCGGCGACCTGGAGACCGTTCGGCTTGCCCGGGATGGAGTCGTAGTCGACGACCAGCTTGGCGTCGTTCGGGAAGAACTTCTTCCACCGGCCCTGGGTGGACTCGCCGTCGCCGGCGCTGTCCCGGGCGGCGAAGCCGACAGTGATCGCGGTGCCGCCGGCGCTGGCGACGGCCTGGACCTTCGAGGTCACCACGCCGGACTCGAAGTTCATGGTCATGTCGGGTTGGATGACACCGCAACCACCCGCCTCGTTCGCGTGCCCGGGCGCACCGTCCATGATCGCGTTGAGCTTCATCTTCGACCAGGTCGCCTGCATGGCGTGGTCGATCGCCGGCACGTGGTACATGTAGGCCCAACTGTCGTCACACGACCATGAGTGGTCCAGCTTCATCTGCACGTAGGCGCTCTCGATGTGCTTCCCCTTCATGGCGGTCAGGGGGAACTGGAAGAACGACCGGTAGAGCTGCCCCTGGCAGGGCCCCTCCGGGCTCAGCCCGACCCGGGCCACGCTGACGTCGGAGTTGGAGCAGCCGTTGTTCGTCGCGTACGCCCAGCGGTTCTGCTTCACCGACCAGGCCGGGTCGATGAAGACCGGGAAGTCGCCCGCGTCTGCGCCGAGCATGGCCGGGTCCGGGGTCAGCAGCAGGTCACCGGTGGCGTCCACTGCGGTTTCCACCCGTACGGTCCGCGCGGTCGCCGCCGGTCCGTCGACCGAGGAACGCTCGGCGGGCACCGAAGCCACACCGGCCCTGCCGGCGATCGTCGTCTGACCCGCGGAGTTCCACATCGTCGCCGGTGTGGCCGTGGCGAAAGCCGTGGCGCCGACGTCGGCCCGCAACGACCCGTCCGGCAATCGGACCGCCCGCGCGTCGCCGCCCAGGTCGAATCGGATCTGGCGCAGCGCCGGGTTGGCAGCCGCCGTGGCCGTCTTCACCACCAGCACGTGGGTGAAGCCGGTCCGGGTCGCCTGGACCGCGAGGTCGACGCCGGGCAACACCTCGGGGTACGTCGCGGTGTCGCCGGTGAGCGCCGGCGCCGGCAGCGCGGCCGGCCAGCCCACCGTGAGGGTCTTCCCTTCCCTGGTCAGGGTTGCCAGCGGAGCCGCCCCGCCACCGGAGAACGCCACCTCCGCCGCCGACGCGGCCGGCCGTACCCGTCCGTCGGAGCCCCGGGCGAGGTCGAGGTCGACGTCCACCCAGGTGCCGTCCGCGCGGCGGGTCCACTGCGGAACCACCCCGGACTCGAACCTGAGCCGACCGTCCGGTTGCGCCGTTACCTGCGCGTACTCGGAGCGGGACGAGCCGACCACCACCGGCCGGGCACAGTCCTTCGCCACGGCCAGTGCCTGCGCCGGGGAGGCCGCCTCCGCCACGCAGGGGGCAGCGGCGGGTGCCGCGGCGGCCGGCCGTTCGGCCAACACCGGCATCCCCGCCGCCGGCATCAGTAGCGCGGTGGCGGCGGCGAGCCAGCGCAGCCGCACCAATCCGAGCCACCCGTTGGGCCCGCTGCGGCTGCGCAGCCCACCCACCTCTGCTGGGTCGGCGGCGGCGTGACCTACATCGACAGACATGGCAGCTCCAACCGACCAGGCCATGCCTGGTCGTTGTTAGGCGAGATCGGGATTTCGTGAGGTGCGGGATGGTCGCGGGAGCGACCTGGCGACTGGGCCGCCATCGAAACCGACGGAACCGGGGCTGGCACTCGGGTCGGTGACGACCGCTCGGCGGGCCCGTGTCAGCGCCCGACGCGGATCGGCGGCGTGCAGGGCGTTGACTACGGAATCAGATCGGGCACAACCCGGGTCGCCATACGTGGAGACGAACGTTCGGCCGGCGCAGTGGGCGTCAGCGGCCTGGATCGTCCAGTAGGCAGTCGTCTCTGGCGGACAGTGGCACGAGAGACATCCGTTGGATACATCATTCACCCCCGTGAATTGATGTGGCCAACGGTATGGGACGTAGACAACGGGGGTCAATCCCGATGGCGGCACGAGGAGTGACGGAGGTACGACAGCTCGACCGAGCAGCGGACGGCCGGCCCGCCGGGTGGGGTCAGCAGTTGGTCGCCGTGGTGGTGTGCGCAGGCCTGATTCACCCGGCCCACGGCCTCGTTTCGAATGATCGGGAACCGCACCAGCATTTCGTGCGGTATCTGCTCGACGAAATCTCGAACCTTGTCGGACATGCGCAGTTGCAGCTCCACGGCATACTCCCTCGCCTCGCCTCGCCTCGCCTCGCCTCACCGCATCCGGCCGACACTTGCGCTTGACGGATACGTCGACGATCTGCTTATGTCGATGACATGACTAGACCCTCCGCTCCGATGCGTGAGCCCACGTACTTCATCCTCGCCGCGTTGCAGGACGAGCCGTTGCACGGCTACGCCATCGTCAAACGCGCGCAGGAGTTGTCCGACGGGCGAGTGCGGTTGACGACCGGCACTCTGTACGCCGCACTCGACCGGCTCAACGGTGAGGAGATGGTGCGGGTGGCCGAGGAGACGGTGGTCAACGGTCGTGCCCGTCGCACCTACGAGCTGACCGAGCGCGGGTTGTCCGCACTGCACGATGAGGCGACGCGGCTGATCGCGGCGGCTCGGGTCGTTCGAGACCGCTCCGTACGGTCGACGGCCGCGACGGTTCGGACGGCGCCGGCATGACCGGCCTGGAGCGCCGCTACCGGTGGCTGCTGCGCGCGTACCCTCGGGCCTATCGGCAGTACCGCGCCGACGAGATGCTGGAGACGCTGCTGGTCGCAGGCGAGACGGACCGGAGGCACCCGAGGCTTCGGGAGTCCCTCGCACTCGTGGTGGGAGGTCTGCGGGTCCGCTCCGGCGTAGACCAGCTCCGCTCCCGGGACACCTTGCGACACGCCGCCCTGCGATCGATCGCACTGTCCCTGCTCGTGTGCGGCGTCGCCCTTACGGCCCTGCCCCTCACGTGGCGCGTATGGCTGCTGCTGCCGGGCAATTCTGCCAACTTCCTGTATGAGCGAAGCTCGGTCACGCCCACATTGCTGCTTCTCGCGCTGACCGCCGCGGTGTGGGCTCGCTACCGCCTCGCACTCCCCATAACCATCGGCGCCTTCGGCTGGGACGTCTGGTACTCCGCAGCGAATGACCTGAGATACGCAGTAGAGCCATGGGCGAGGTACGACGACGCCTTGGGGCTCCGGACAGGTCTCTACCTGATCATGCAAATCTCCACGTGGATATGCTTGTTAGCCGTGTTAACAATGGTGGCACTACTTCGAGCGCGCCAGCCACGGGCCACGCGACCATGGACCTGGCTTCTCGGTGCCACGATGGCTATAGCGTTCATAACGCCCAATCCGCTCAATGGCTGGGCAGGCGGGTTGACCCTACCGGTCATCATGGCCGCCGGGCTGGTGGCGGCCCTCGTGGGCGCAGCCTTTGATGTGCGGGTATCGATCGCGGCCAGCGCGGTCCTTCTGGCACTAATGCTGCCCATGCTGGCCTATCAGCCGACCAATTGGACGCTCTACGGTTGGGACTGGAGCCCGCGAAACTTACTCCTCGAAGCCGTGGTTGGGATTTTCGCAATCAACTTCACAGTCAGCAGAGTGGCCGCCCGCCGGCAAGTCACCATATGACGGTGTGGTCGCTACATAGGCTCCTGACGGCGGGCGTCGCCGTCATGGGCGCACTCTTTCTCCACATCACACTGCACGGCCCGAAAAATTCGGTCCGTGCCGTCCGGGACGAGGCAGAACCTACCGAGGCCGTCGCCGTCCGCTGACCAGACGCGAGTCGGGCGCACAGCGCGCGAACCGCCCCTGTCTCTGGCGGGTGTCCGCACCAGGATCGCGCGGAGCGTCGCCGTCCGACCGGGCGCGATCACCATTGAACGACGCCCTGAGCGGAGCGGCGAGGGTGATCGCGCGAGACGGGGGTGGGGTTGGTGTCCCTACGCCCGTACACGCCTGATCAGCACCGACTTGGCGCTCGACGCCTGGCTCAACCGGCTGCTGATCGGCGTGATGGTGGGGTACGCGGCGCTGGCGGCGGCCACCACCATGGTGATGGCCGCGCTGGCCCGCCGCCGTGAGTTGGCGTTGCTCCAACTGGTCGGGGTCACCCGCCGTCAGATTCGAAGGATGGTCCAGGCCGAACAGGCCGGGCTGCTCGGCACCTCGGTGCTGATCGGCGCGACGATCGCGGCGCTGACCCTGAGCGCGATCGTCAACGGACTGACCGGCAGCCCGATCCCGTACGTCCCGCCGCTCGGATGGGTGGCGGTGCTCGGCGGCACGACACTGCTGGCGTTGGCAACCACTGTGTGGCCCGTCCGACGGCTACTCAGCGCACCCCCGATCGACGACATCGGTGTGAAGGAGTAGGCGTCGCGGTGCGAATATCGGCGACCGTGCTCGCCCTGTCAGCGGCAGAGGCGGATGGTGTCGAACTACGGGAGTTCCGTCAGGATCGGTACATGGCGGCGAGGGTGTGGTTGTCGTCATCGCCAACCACTCCCCCCGTGCGGCAAGGGCGGCGGTGGGCGTGGGTCAGGGGGTGACGGGGAAGTGCCAGTTCTGACTTATATAAGTAGTGCCTGGTATGGTTCTGAGTCGTGCACGCGTTCGACATCCTCGGAGACCCGGTGCGCCGGCGCATCCTGGAGCTGCTCGCCGACGGTGAGCAGACCTCCGGCGCGATCACCGACGTGATCCGGGCCGAGTTCACACTGTCCCAGCCGGCCGTCTCGCAACATCTGCGCGTTCTGCGCGAGAACGGGTTCGCGTCGGTCCGGGCCGAGGGGGCTCGCCGGTTCTACGCCGTCGACCCCACGCCGCTGAGCGAGGTTGACGTGTGGTTGGACCGGTTTCGCAGGTTCTGGGATCAGCGGCTCGATGCCCTGGGAACTGAGCTGGCCCGTGGCAGGCGTGCATCCCGGACCCCGGGTGTTGGCAAGGCCGATCCGCCAGCGAAAGGAACATGACATGAAGGATGTACTGGACGAACTGGCCGCTGCGCGCCGGACGATGGGCGCAGCGACCCTGTCCGGCGGCGACGCGTACACGATTGAGCTGCGGCGTTGCTACGACGCACCGGTCGACGAGGTGTGGAACGCCATCACCGACCCCGAGCGGCTGGGCCGCTGGTTGAAGCCGATCACCGGCAACCTTCGGCTCGGGGGGTCGTTCGAACTGGACGGCGGTGAGCACGGCGAGATCCTCCGGTGCGACCCGCCGCGGCGGCTGCGGGTGTCCTGGCTCTTCGGTCCGGAGGCCGACGAGTGGCCGGGTACGAGCGAGGTCGAGGTGCTCCTGTCCCCGAGCCCTGCCGGCGGCACCGAGTTCGAGCTGGTCCACGCAGCGGCAGTCGGCGAGCCCATGTTCCCGACCTACGGCCCCGGTGCCGGTGGTGTGGGCTGGGACCTGCATCTCCTCACCCTGGCCCGATTCCTAGCCGACGGCGAGGCCCTCGATCACGAGGAGTTCGAGACCTCCCCCGCGGGCCGCGAGTTCGCCAGGCGTAGCGCTGTGGCGTGGGGCGAAGCTCACCTGGCCGCCGGCGGCGATCCGGATCACGTGGCGGCCGCGGTCGAGGCCACGACCGCGTTCTACGTCCCCGGAGGCAACGAGCGATGAAGTACACCACCTCGATCGAAGTAGACCTGCCCCGCGAGAAGGTGGTCCGGCTGATCTCCGACCCGGCGCAGGTGCCAAAGTGGCTGCGGGGCCTGGTGCTGCACGAGCCGATGAACGGGGCGCACGGCCAGCTCGGGACCACCTCGCGAGTCGTGTTCCAGATGGGGAAGCAGAGGATGGAGGCCACCGAGACCATCACGCGCGTGGATCCCACGGATCTGCACGCCATCCCGAGCTCGGTCGTCGTGCACTACGACCGCGAGATCGTCGGCGAGGGCATGTGGCAGGCCCAACGCGACCGGTTCATCGACGCCGGTCCGAACACGACACTGTGGGAGAGCGAGAGCGAGTTCCGGTTCGACGGACTCCTGATGCGGCTGGTGGCGCTGCTCATGCCTGGCTCGTTTCGCAAGCAGTCGCGGCAACACATGCAGGACTTCAAAGCGTTCGCCGAGCAGGGGACGGACGTCCGCCGAGGGCCGAACTGATCTGTCGCAGCCAGCAACAGGCCCCCACGGCGACGGGACAGTACGGACGCCGGGTGCACCCGGATCGACACCGCAGGCCCGGCATCGCTGCAGCACCGGACACGCGTCAGCGTGGCGGTGAGGCCTCCTCCAGTGGACGCCCGTGGGCTCGGGCCGTATCCGAGACGGCGACGCCGAGCAGGACCGCGACTGCTGCCGCAGCGACCCCGAGAGGCGGTAGGCCGACCATGATCGGTGCCATGGCCGCGAGGACGAGGATCCCGATCGGTCGTGGCCAGGACACTCGGGCGAAGGCCACATACTCGAATACTGAGCGCCCGGCGAGGTAGAGCGCAGGCCCGCCGAGGATGGCTCCGACCCAGGCGGGTTTGGCGTCTCCGGACGGATCCATGAGGACGAGTTCGGAGCCGGCTGAGCTGCCGAGGATGCCGGCCACCATGAGCAGGTGTGAGAACTCGGCCAACCGACCGAGCCGGCCGGGGTCGGGGGATGCCGCGATGGCCTCGCCCAGAATTTGGCCAGCTCGATAGAAGTAGATCCGCCACAGCAACACCGTGGTGAGGAACGACAATGTAAGGGCCATCGTTCGTTCAGCCACGATCGGACCGCGGAGAAGACTCGATCCGGAGGTCAGGATCGTCTCGCCAAGCGCGACGATGACAAGCTGCCAGTAGCGCTCGGCCAAGTGCTCGCCCGCGACGGCCCACGGGGACACCCGCGAGCGACCCACCCCCGGTACCGGCCAGCCGAGTCTGGCCCCCAGGTAGTCGATTGCCAGGGCCACCGTCCACAGCGAATTGCGCGTCACCTCGGGAACAAAGGCTCCGGCCAGCCATGGTACGGCCGACGCGCCGAACCAGATGAGCGCCAACATATTGACGCGGCGCAGATTATGACCGCGCACGACACCTACGAAGAAGAGGGTGCGGCCCACCTGAATCGCGACATAGGTGCTCGCGAAGAGCAGGCCCGTCTCGGCGAGAGCCCCCGAAATCGCGACCGCCAGGAGCAGGCTCCCGTACATCGTCGCAACGACAACGAACTGGATCGGCGGCTGGAACGGATCGAATCGGCTGGTCACCCATGCCGTCTGGGTCCAGATCCACCAGAGAGCCAGGAGCAACAGCAGCGTCTCGCCGTTCTCCGCAAGGGAGGTGGTCAACCGCTCCGGGACGTGACCCCTGGTGTAGTCCAACACCAACTCGTGCACAATCCGGGTGAGCGCGAAGACGTAGACGAGATCGAAGAACAGTTCCAGGAAAGTCGGCCGTTGCGGACTCTCACGTTTGCGCAGCAGATTGGCCACTCTATTCCTCGTCACCCGGTCCGCCCGCCTCGTCGGCTAATCGCTGAAGCAGTCGTACCACGTTGCCGCAGCGCCCACGGATAAGACGCACTTGCGATGACTGAATAGCCCGACGGCCGACGCGGGCTGCCACCGCGCCCAGCACCGCCCTCTCCCGAGAAGCCGGCAGCTGGTTGACCGACGTGCCAGGCGGCTTCCAGGCAGGGATCACAGGCGGCGGGCACGAGGGTAGCCACTACTACCCGACGAGCCCTGGTCACGATCCTCGACTGGAGTACCAGCGAAAGACCGTCGATCACTGCTGGCTAAACACCGCCGCCACGACGAGGTTGTTGACGATGGTCGCGGTGACGGCGCGGGTGGCCGCTTGGCGGGCAGTCGCTTCCACCAGCCCCAGCCGGAGCCTTCCTTCCCCATGCTGTCTCCTCTCGGGCTTCCAGGTAACCCTGCCGACGCCCGAAGGTGAGCCGGTCACCTACCGGACACGAACTCGCTTGGTGGTGGATCAAAAAGAGTCATGACGAGCGCAACTGTGCTGAGGAATCCGCATCCGAGCGCTAGCACCAGCGAAGGAACGAACGCGGATGGCGGCGGGATCCATCCGCCGAGGACCCAGGGTGCTGCGACGATAAAGAGCACAGCTATGTCCGACACAACCTCATTCACGGCGAACGCGATGGACGTGCGCGAGTTGCGGTTCCGCAGGATCCGAAAGGCAGAATCGGCCGCCGCAGCGACCAGCAGGGCGCTGAGCACAGCGAACGCCAGCACACCCCAGATGGGAGCAAGATTGGCGAGTGCGAGTGGCACGACGAGCGGCAGCCCGGTCAGCAAAAACACGCCCCGCGCACCCGAACGCACGTATCGGTCAGCCCCGGACTGGCGAACGCGGCGCTGCCCTGAGTCCAGATAGAAGAACACGCCCACGAGGAACGTCCCGAGAAGCGTGGCTGCGATTTCTGCTAGCCCGACCAGGAACTCCTCGTTCACTTCCCGCATCTCGATCAAGCTCCTTACGGCTCACCACCTGAAGCGGTGCAGCACCAGTGAACCTAGTCGGACATTTCGGGCAGCGGGGAGTTTTCGCATCGCGCGCGATGGTCGGGGCGTCCGGCAGAGCCGAGATCGGGGTCGGCGATCTTCGAGCAGCGGTTCGCCAACCTCCGTCCGGTCAGGCGCGACGGGGCGACCCTGCTGCCGCTCACGCGCCGACCGGGCGGCATCCAGGCCTTCAAGATCGTGATTGCGGCAGGCGGATCGGACACGCCGGACCTCCGCACACACGAGGGTTACGAGTGGCTCTACGTCCTCAACGGGCGCTTACGCCTCATGCTTGGCAGTCACGACCTCGTCCTCCTTCCCGGCGAGGCCGCCGAGTTCGACACCCGTACCCCCCCACTGGTTCGGGACACTCGACGGTGAAGGGGCCGAGTTCCTCAGCCTGTTCGGCCAGCAGGGTGAGCAGGTCCACTTCCGCGCGAGGCCGAAGACGCTACGACACGAGGGCAGCGCCGGCTAGCGGATGATGGCCGGCTTCCGGCCGCGACATGCCGCCGTGGCGTTAGACGACTCGAGACGCCGGCCGGTGCCAGCCATCCCGCAGCTCAGGACATGCACGTGGGCCATAAGATCCACATCTATGGTCCGCACCACACCTCCGCGCTGTGACGGACTTCAACACATGCCCTAGATCTGGGCACCGCTCCAGTGCAGATCGCCGTCGGGCCACCGGTCGAACGGCCGGTCATCGGCAGCGCGATCCCTTCGTGCGCCGGGAGCTCGGCTGGGTCGCGCTTCCCCGCTGCACCGTCGACGGTCGCGGATCTCAATCATCAGCTCTTGATCAGTTCGCGAGCGTGATTCACCTCGCACATGTTTGCCCCTGACGTCAACGTGAGGTTTTAGCGTGGCGATATGCAAATCAACGGCTCAACAGCTCTCGTGACCGGAGCCAACCGCGGCCTCGGCAAGGCCTTCGCCGAGGCCCTTCTCGCCCGGGGCGCCACCGTCTATGCGACCGCCCGTCGCCTGGAAAGCATCGACATCCCCGGCGCCGTCGCGCTTCAGCTGGACATCACGGATCCCGCGTCTATCGAGGCCGCCGCAGGCAAGGTGGGCGACCTCGACATCCTCATCAACAACGCCGGCACCTCCACCGAAGCCCCGCTGCTCGGCCCCTCCACGGAGAACATCCGCCGCGACCTCGACACCAACTTCTGGGGCACTCTCAACGTCACCCGCGCCTTCGCGCCCAGGCTGGCCGGTGGGGCCATCCTCAACGTCATCTCGGCGCTGAGCTGGTACACCTTCAGCCCCGGCAGCAACGGCTACGCCGCCTCCAAGGCCGCGGAGTGGTCCCTGACGAACGGCATCCGGCTTGAGTTGGCCGACCAGAAGACTCTGGTCACCGCCCTGGCGCTGGCGATCGCCGACACGGACATGATGGCTGGCGTCGACATCCCCAAGCTCGCGCCCCACGTGGTGGTCGCCCAGGCCCTCGACGGACTGGAGGCAGGCAAGATCGAAGTCATCGCTGACCAGCCCACCGCCAACGTCAAGGCCTCCCTCTCCCGCGATCCCGCCGACTTCTACGCCGACATCACCGGCAACCTCTTCGCCTGACTTCACCGGTAGTCCGCCTGCCGAAGTAAGCGGCTTGGTCAACGGGCGTACGCCCGGCGGGCGGCCCGGATTCTCATGAAGCCGGGCCTCCGCCTGACCGCCGCAGGGGTGCGGACGTCGAGCGAAGCCCTGAAGATCGTGATCGACTTCGTGGTCTTGAAGCTGGCGCCTCCAAGGTGCGACCGAGGGCTCCGGGAGGTCACTGGTCCGCTGGGGTGTCCGGGCGTCGCGATCACGTCGACCGCGGCCATGGTGATCGCGCTCGCGGACAGGTTCTCGTCCAAGGGACGTCTCGTAATGGCTGCGCCGCCGCCGGGGCCACGATCGCCGTGCATGACCGCCGGCGCCCGGTCCCCACCGCCGTACGCGCTCCGGTCGACTTACCGCCGGCCACCGGCGCCGGCCCGTGACCGTGCGGACAGCCGTAAACGCGCTTCTCCGATTGGCGTTCGCTGCGTAGCATCTCCGACGATCAAGGGGGATGAACGGTGGGCGATTTCCAGCAGTTCACGACGGATGTGACTTCGCGTCTGTCCACGATGTCCCGCGGCGAGTTGTACGCCGTCGGCGACGGTCTCGACCGGGACTCGCTCTGGCTCACCTTTCTCGACTCCTTTCCCACCGGCACCAATCTGCGGTTCCGTGAGCGATCCGAGTACGACTGCTCGACCTGCCGCGGTTTCATCAAGCACTTCGGCAACGTCGTCGAGATCCACGACGGGCGGGTCCGTACCGTCTGGTCCGGGGTGTCGGCATCCGACCCGGTCTTCTCCGTCGTCGCCGCCGCTCTGGACGAGTTCGTTCTTTCGCTGCCGTTGTCCACCATCTTCCGGTCCACCCAGGCGCAGTACGGGACGAAGACCACCCGAACGTTGCGCGACGGCCAGGTCGAGGTGTGGCACCACCTGCACGGCCGGGTGGAAGAGCGGCATCGCAGCGAGGACGTCGGCGCGGCACAGGGCAACTTTGACGCCGCGGTGCAGGTCTTCCAGCGTGGCCTGGCCGAGCTGACCCGGCACGCTCTGGACACCGTCGTCGACCTCGTCGACGACAACGCCCTCTACCGCGGCGCGGAGCATCGTCGGGCGGTGACCGAGTTCCGCTCACTGCAGAACTGGTGGACCCAGGCGACCGACCAACGTGCCTTCGTCTTCGCCAACGCCATGAACCCGGCGGCCCGGCTCCGCAACACGGTGATCGGCACCCTGGTTCAGGATCTCTCCGCGGGTGTCGACCTGGAGCAGGCGGTCCGGTCGTTCGAGGCGAAGGTGGCGCCGCAGAATTACCAGCGCCCCACGGCGTTGATTACTCCGGGCATGGTCAAGGCCGCCATGAGGACCATTGCCGAGCTGGGCATCGAGGAGTCGTTGCAGCGACGGTTCGCCCGGCTGTCCGACGTGTCGGTCACCAATGTGCTGTGGGTCGACAACGACACCCAGGCGCGGATGAAGGACGGCATCGAAGGGCTGCTCATGCAGGCGGCCACCATCCGGTCGTCGGGTGCGCTCCTTCGCGGCGCCAAGCCGGAGGAGGTTCCCGTGGTCTCCTTCATGAAGGACATCCTGCCCGGCGCCGCCACCATCGACCTGTGGGTCGCCAACACCTACGAGCCGCACCTCGTCAGCCTCACCACCGGCCGGAACCCGGCTGCTCCGCGGTTGTTCAAGTGGGACAACGATTTCGGCTGGTCGTACGGCGGCAACGTCACCGACTCGATCAGGGAGAAGGTAAAGCGGGCCGGCGGCAACGTCACCGGCAAGCTGCGGGTGAGCCTGTCCTGGTTCAACCACGACGACCTAGACCTGCACGTGTACGAACCCAACGGCGACCACATCTGGTACCAGGAGAAGCGCAACAAGCTGGACGTCGACATGAACGCCAGCGGGACGCTCTCCCGCGAGCCGGTGGAGAACATCACCTGGACCGACCGTGTCTCCGACGGTGAGTACCGGATCGAGGTGAACCAGTACCGCAAGCGGGACAGCGCCCAGGTCGGCTTCGTGATCGAGACCGAGAGCGACGGGAAGATCGAGCATTACAGCCACGAGCGCGCGGTCGGCCACAAGGAGACCGTCGAGGTGGGCCGGATGACGGTTGCCGACGGGGTGATCACCGCCTTCCGGCCGGGTAAGGACGTGCATCCGGGCAGTGCGGGCAAGGAGTTGTGGGGCATCACCACCGAACAGTTCGTACCGGTGTCCACCATCATGTACTCGCCGAACTACTTCGATGACAACGAGGTCGGCAACCGGCACTACTTCTTCATCCTCAAGGGGTGCGTCAACGACCAGCCGACGCGGGGGATCTACAACGAGTTCCTCCGCAGCGATCTGCAACCGCACCGCAAGGTGTTCGAGGTTCTCGGCGACCGCACCAAGTGCGAGCCGTCTCCGGATCAGCTGTCCGGCCTCGGCTTCAGCTCCACGGTCCGCAGCTCTGTGGTCGCCAAGGCGACCATGACCGGCGGCCGGCGCCGCCTCATCAGCATCCAGTTCTGATTCCTTAACCAGATATTCCGGAGAGGCTACCGTGACCATTTTTGAGAAGGCCACACGGGAGAAGTTCCGCTATCCGTCGGCCAAGGGACTGCTGACCACGGAACAGCTGTGGGAGCTTCCGCTGACCGCCAAATCCGGCTTCAGCCTCGATGATGTGGCCAAGGCGGTCAACGCCGAGCTCAAGGCCGTCGACACCGAGTCGTTCGTGGCCACCGAGGCCAATCCGGCCAAGGCAACCTTGGAAGCCAAGCTGGAGGTCGTCAAGCACGTCATCGCCGTCCGCCTCATGGAGGACCAGGCGGCGAAGGCGGCGGCGGCCAAGAAGCTGGAGAAGGAGAAGCTGCTGGCGGTCCTGGGCCGTAAGCAGGACGCGGTCCTGGAAAACCTGACCGAGGCAGACCTACTGGCCCGGATCAACAACCTGTAGCCCGCCGACAATCAGCGTCTGCCAGCGGGCCGGCACATCGCCGAGAAGTACGGTCGCCATGCAAGACCTGTGCGGCCAGGCCGGCGCTCACGCGCGCGGGTGGGTGACCGCGGTTCGGGTCGAGTTTCCGGAGGGAGGATCCGCTTTCGTCGGCGAGTCGTTGTAGCAGCCGTTCGGTTGCGGCGCGCACTTCGGTGGCGACACCGAGCGGGGTCTCGACCGGCGCACAGGACATCGACCCAGATCTGACCCGATCCCCCCTCGCCCGCCAGCATCGTGATCGGGAACTCCGATTCGGGCCCGAGCCGCTGATAGCGGAAGCGGTTCAGGGTGACGCCCCAGAGCTGGGCGTCGGATCGTGCACACCCAGCCGCTGCCCAACCCGGCGGCACACGGCATCACCATCCCACCGGCGACAACCCCACCCACGACCCTCGCCGCCCTTCGGGACCGGGTCCAGGCACAGACCGGCGAGGACAACAAGATCAAAACAACGTGTTAATGATCTGCAATCTCTTAGTCGAGTGACCAATTCCTCAATTTCAGCGGATTAAGCATCAGCCACACGTTCGTGACACATTCGGCACTGACGTCGAAGGTGGCCATCCCATATCGCCGCTCCTCGTTTCTAAGTATGTATCCGAGGCCGTCAGCCGTGTCTCGTCGCTCAAAACGGAGAGCGGGTTGCTTACGCATCACTCCCATGAGCCACCGCGCCACATGATCCGAACCGCGAATAACCTGAGGTGCGGCATTGACGAATCCGCCGCCATCTACTCGCAGTTCGACATCTGGGGCCAATACGCGCAACAGGTCTTCAATATTCCCTCCAACCGTTGCGTCGCGGAATGCCCGAACAACTTCATCATGCTGTTGAGGAGAAACTTGTGCCCGCCTTCCTCCTCGAACGTGCCGACGTGCGGACGTCGCCAATTGCCGTACGGCTCCTGGTGAACGGCCTACAACACTAGCAATCTCGCCAAACGGCACGCCGAATACATCATGAAGTACGAACGTCACTCGCTCCGCCGGGGTCATAGACTCGAGGACCGTCAACAAAGCCATACTGACCGTATCATCGAGGGAAACGCGATCGAGCGGATCGGCGGCGATATGGCTGGAACTCGTTGGCTCCTTCGCTGTGTCCGCGAAGAGGTCAGATGGGACTGGCTCCGGTAGCCATTGTCCGACGTACGTCTCCCGTCGTGCCCGCGCGGAGCCCAGCATGTCGAGTGAGATACGGCTCGCAACTCGCATCAACCACGCAGCGGGCGTGGCAATCGCTTCGCGTTCCTCGACCTCAAGGCGATACCATCTGACGTACGTCTCTTGCACAACATCTTCAGCATCGGCCAGAGTGCCCATCATACGAAACGCCAGCGACATCAAACGACGTCGCTCGGCCGCGACGGAATCGAGAATCTGCGATTCATCGCGCTCGACTCCTCCAAACCCTACGGATTCGGCAGGAGAATCGTCCGACATTGGGCACCCTTTCCGGTCCAAGCGCGGCATGCCTCACTATCACCCGACAGTCGAGCGTTCCATCGTCCTCCTATTTTGGTTTCAGGCGAGGGGGATTCCTGAAATGGGGTACCTCACAGTGCCTACCCGGTGAGCGCCACGTGGAACCATGGCATCGGTTGCCCCTTCCGCGTCCACGGTCACAACCTCGCGGTCGTCTTCGCGATCAGCCAGCGTGGCACGGAAAAGGTCATCGTGGTAGTAGCGGTCGGGTCCAGCGATCTCGACCTCGCTTCCCGGCTCCAAAGTCGTGGCAGCCTCGGCGAGCAGCTCGATGACCTCGTCCAGCTCGACGGGCTGGATGAACGATCTGGGAGCGAAAACCTTTCCGTCCACGGTGTGTTGGTCAATGAGGATGGGAATGTAGCTCTGGAACTGAGTGGCTCGGATGATGGTTGCGGGGATCGAACCGGATCGTGCGGCCTTCTCCTGCGCTACCTTTCCGAGGTAGTACCCAATCTCAGACGCGTCTCCTTGTCCGACGCCGACGATGGAGAGCAGGACGTGATGACGCACACCTGCCCGCTTGCCCTCCGCATTCAGATTGTTGATCGCTTCCTCGAAGAACGAAATGGCCCCCTCCGCATCAAAACGGGGGGTGTTCAGGACGTTCACGATGGTGTCGACTCCGACGAGGGCCTCGGCGAGCCCCTCACCAGAGATCACGTCGATCCCGTCGTCAAGTCCTCCCGAGACCACCTCGATGCCCCTGGCCTCCAGCTTGTCGGCAAGGGGGGAGCCGACACGGCCGCGCCCACCAGCGATGAAAACCTTCATTTCTCACTCCGTTCCGGGCCACCGGTCGCCGCCCTCACCAATATGACGACGCAGGCCAGGAAAATGTCAGGCTCCGAGAGATCTTTGCTCAGAACCCCTCAGCCGCTGCTTGATATGGGTAGATCGCGGGATGCCCGCAGACCGGCGATCGGGACGTGGCGCTGGGGAGTCGCTCGCCCACAAGGCGAGGATCCGCAACGACCACCGGACGCCCGGTGAACGTTGTGGACACCGCACTAGCGGACGCGAAGCCCGGCCACCAGGAGGTCGACCAGGCGGCGTGCGTCGTAACGGGGGTCGTTGCCCGCGCCGATGCAGAGATTGCCGACGCCGCGCAGCAGCCCGTAGGCGTCCAGGTCGGGGCGGATCTCGGCGGCGGTGACGGCGGCCTCGAGGAGCTGGTCGCAGACCGGGACGAGCCGGTCGAGGAAGTAGGAGTGCAGGGTCTGGAAGGCGGCGTCGTCGGACTGCAGAGCTGCGGCAAGACCGTGCTTGGTGACCAGGAAGTCGACGAACAGGTCGATCCACTGCGCCAGGGCAGCGTACGGCGTGCCGCTCTCGGCCAGTAGGGCCGGCCCCGCCTCGGCGCACGCCTCAATCTGGTGCCGGTAGACGGCGACGATGAGGTCGGCCCGGCTGGGGAAATGGCGGTAGATCGTGCCCACGCCGACGCCCGCCCGTACGGCGATGTCCCGCACGGGGACGTCGACGCCGGAGGTGACGAACGCCGCAGCGGCAGCGTCGAGCAGGGCCTTCTCGTTGCGCCGGGCGTCGGCCCGCTTGCGCGGGACCGGTTGCTCCACGCCGCTGTCGATGTCAGCCACGTCGCGTTACCTCCGTCACTCCACCTGGCATCCGGAACATAGTTCCGTATAGTGTTTACCGGAACGATGCTCCGCTTGCTCAGCATAATGAACCGGTCGCGCTACCACCAAACCGTGGACCGCCGGACGTCTGAAGGAGAACCAGCCATGCAGTACCGCACCTTGGGTCGCACTGGCGTGCAGGTCAGCGCTCTCGTGCTCGGCGCGATGAACTTCGGCAAGATCGGCAACACCACCCAGGAGGACGCCACCGCCATCGTCGAGGCGGCGGTCGACGCGGGGATCAACCTCATCGACACCGCCGACGCCTACAGCGGCGGCCAGTCCGAGGAGATGGTCGGCAAGGCCATCGCCAGCCGCCGCGACGACGTCGTTCTGGCCACCAAGGCGACCCTGCCAATGGGCGACGAGCGCAACCAGCGGGGCGGGTCGCGCCGCTGGCTGGTCACCGCGCTGGAGAACAGCCTGCGCCGCCTCGGTGTCGACCACGTCGACCTCTACCAGATGCACCGGTGGGATCCGACGACCAGCGACGACGAGACGCTGTCGGCGCTGACGGACCTGCAGCGCGCGGGCAAGATCCGCTACTTCGGCTCCTCGACCTTCCCCGCCTACCGCATCGTGCAGGCGCAGTGGGCCGCCCACGAGGGACGTCTGAGCCGTTACGTGACCGAGCAGCCGAACTACTCGATTCTGCAGCGTGGCATCGAGACCCACGTGCTGCCCGCGACGCAGGAGTACGGCATGGGCGTGCTCGCCTGGAGCCCGCTGGCATCGGGCTGGCTATCCGGCGCGATCCGTGCCGGCCAGGACATCAGCACGAACCGCTCGGGCTTCATGCAGCAGCGCTACGACATCAGTATCCCCGCCAACCGCGCCAAGCTCGACGCCGTCGAGCAGCTCGCCACAGTCGCCGACGAGGCTGGCCTCAGCATCATCCAACTCGCGCTCGGCTTCGTGACCGCGCACCCGGGCGTGACCAGCGCGATCATCGGCCCCCGCACGATGGACCACCTCCGCTCGCAGCTCGCCGCCGCGGACACGGTGCTCTCGGCCGACGTGCTGGACGCGATCGACGCGATCGTGGCTCCCGGCGTCGACCTCGCCGCCCACGAAAAGAACGACACCCCGCCCGCTCTGCTCGAGCCGGCGCTGCGCCGCCGCTGATCACTCGGCACGTCAGTGCCCGGGTGGCAGGCGGACGTGCGCCCGGGCTCACCCGGGACGCCATCGGCAGGGCGATCGGTGCCGGCTTCGGGCACATCGCGCTCATACTGCCGGCGCCCTACCCCGCTGGCGTCGCGCGTTGGGTCGCCGATGAGCTCATCACCCCGTCCACCGCATAGCTGCCCCGGCGGGTCGGTCTGAATTGTTCTCCGACCCGAGCGGCCGGGGTTGCGTCAGACGTGCCACTCCACCTCGTCCCCGCCGAGTCGTCGGCTGAGCGAGGGCCGATCACCTCGATGGTTGTCAGGGACTCTCGGTGGATCTTCGCGCCGGTGGTGGGTCAACGTTGCCGGGTGGTCGGCGACGGCGTCGCGTCGGTCAGCACCATCGCCGAACTTGATACCACGCCGACAGCTCAGGGTTGTTTCCCCCTTCGGGGGGTACGCCGTTCCGCCACGCGGGCGCCGCCGGATCAGCCGAGCGGGTCGTGTGCGCCGCGGACGCGCCGGGGGCCGGTACGGGATGGATCAGCGAGAGGCGGGCGGGCGCGCCGGGGATGTCGGTGTGGTGGAACTGCGGGTGCACGGGGTGTCCGCCATCGGCCCGGCTGAGCTGCTGGATCGGCCACATGTGAGACAGGTGGCGGGCGACCACCGGGGTGGCTTCTACCGGCCCGGGCCGGAATTTCACGAGGGCGGCGAGGCGGACGGAGTGACGCTCGAGGCCTACCGCTGGAACAATCTGCCGGCCGGCAACGCGGTGCGAACGCTGTCGATGGTGATCCTGTTGCCCTTCATGCTGATCAACCTCGCCATCTGGATGCGTCCGGCCGCAGCCGGCTCCGACCCGGTGATCAAGGCCCTGTGCCGGTTGCTGGCACTCACCCTGACCGGGATGTACGTGCTGAGCATCGTCGGGATCGCGCTGGACGTGATCGCCTGGAAATGCATGTCCTCACCGGAGTGCCTGGCGGGACGCAGTTGGCTCTCCTGGCTCGGAGGGCGTCCCGCCGGACTGCGTCTGGCGGTGCTCGCGCTGGTGCCGGTAGCGGCGATCGCCCTGGTGTGGAGGATCACCGCTCGCCCGGCACTGCCGGCTCACGTTCCCCGCGCGGCCAACCAGCCCCTTCCGACGCACCGACTCACCGCAGTCGGCCGATGGGACAATGAGCCGCTGGTCGGTCGACTGCGCTCGATTCATGTCGCGGCGGCGTTTGCCACGCTGGACCTCAGCCTGCTCGGTGCCCGGGCGGCACAGGGTCTGTCGATCGGCACCGTCGCGCTGGCGGCAACGTCCGGACTCTTGCTGATCATGTGTGTGGTTCTGCTCTGCACCCCACCCCTGACCACGCCCACTGAACGGCGGCTCGACCGGTTGGTCCGTGTGTTGCGCACGATCGCCCTCGGTCTGACCGTGCTGGTCTGGCTCCACATTCTGACCAGCTCCGCCTCCTGGCCGGAGCGCAACGGGCTGCCCGGCTACGAGCTGACCGTCGTCGGGCTGTTCATCGGTCAGGCGGTACTGCTGGTTGTCCTAGGGGTGGCGTTGTTCTCGCACCGGGATCGACAGCCGCATGTCGCGTTCTCGCTCAGGCTCGGCGCCCTGGCGGCCTCCGTCGCCGCGATCAATCTGGCGCTCACCTTCTCCGCGGAACTGGTCTACCGGGTGTCCGACATCCTGAACAGGGGGGCGCCGACCGCACAGGCGTCGATCAGCAGCCCACCCCACGCCTGCATCTGGGCGATCCTCGGCTTCTCACTGGCCGTGCTGGTGACACTGGCCGTCGCTGGCGTGGAATCGCTGGCGACCCGACCGGGACGGATCCGGGCCGCGTCGGCAATCGTCGCTCGTGACTTCCCAAACGCGCCTACCGATGCCACACCACGGCTGCGGCAGGTACGCAGAACCATGGCCCGTGCCCGGTTCACCGAGAAGCTGGTACCGCTCGCGGTTCTCTACACCTGCCTCGCCGGAATCGGCATCGCAGCAGTCACGCTCGGCCTGCTCCCGACGCCTCCCAGCGAACTGATCCAGCGCTACGTCGGCCTCCCCGCCGGCTTCGTCAACTTCGCCATCGGCGCCGGCAGCTACCTGATCGCCGCCCTCTTCCTCGGCCTGATCATCGGCGGAATCTTCGCCTACCGCACCCCCGGATTCCGCCGGTACGTCGGCGTGCTGTGGGACCTGGGCACCTTCTGGCCCAGAGCCGCCCACCCGTTCGCGCCACCCTGCTACGCCGAACGGGCCGTCCCCGAACTGACCTGCCGCATCACCCACCTCGTCGACTCCGGAAACACTGTGGTGCTCACCGGACACAGCCACGGCTCCGCCCTACTCGCCGCGACAGTGCTCCAACTGCCGCCACGGGTCACCGACCGGATCGCGCTGCTGACCCACGGCTCGCCGCTGCGACGTCTGTACGGCCGCCTCTTTCCCGCGTACGTCAGCGACGAGGTGATCCACGAGATCGCCAACCGGGTCGACTGGCGGTGGGTGAACCTGTGGCGAGACACCGACCCCATCGGCGGCCGTGTTTTCCCGCCTCAGCAACCCGACGCGGCACCCGGGACATTCGACCGAACGCCGTCGGTGGATCGACGGCTACGCGACCCACGGGACGTCACCGCCGCGCCCGGAGACATCTTCCCGCCACCGATCAATGGACACAGCCCCTGCGAAGCCGACCGGGTGTTCGATGAGGTCGTACGTGACCTCGCCGGACGCCTCCAGTGAGCGAGCGGGCCCCCTCCGCGTCGGTTGACGCGCGGGACGTACGACTCTCCCCACTGCCCTGGCCCACTTTCAGCTCTGGTCAGGCTCGCCGGGCAAACCGCCGGCAGCAACCGGTCGCCCGCCTCAAGGCCGCACCATTCCGGACATCTGCCGGCCGATGTAGATGACTGGAGCTCGCGCAAGTCTGGCTTTGATGGTGACCTCTGCTGAGAGCTTCAGCGAAGCTACCAGCGGTGGCAATTTGGTCCCAAGGTGCGAGTCCGGTGGACAGCAGACCGAGCCGGAATTCGTCACTGTGCAACTCGGCCGGTTGCTCAAGTGCTCGGTCTGCCAAACCGCCGTGGAGGTCCTTGGCCGGCTCGCGAAGGATTTCGAGTTCGAACAGACCTTCTCATGGGCAAACAGAGCGCCACAGCGGCTACGACGACCGCCAAGACGGCGCAGGCGAGCCAGACCGTCACGTAGCCGGCCTTACCCGTCACCGGCGTTGCGACCCCGGGCACGTGGCTCGACAGGGCCGCCATGACACGGCCGCGAAGGTGGCACCGGACAAAGCGCCTCCGACCGCCCGCGCGGTGTTGAACAAGCCGGAGCTGATGCCGGCCGCGTCCGCAGGCGCCCGAGTAACCACATACGTCGAGGGCGTGGCCAGCACCACGCCATTGCCGGCCCCGATCAGGACCTGCCAGACGACGAAGGTGGCTGCGGCGTCGTGAACCAGTGCCGTCGGCATGTACCCCGCCGCAGTCAGTACCGCCCCGAGGGCCACAGCGGTCCGGCTCCCGGCCCGTTCGGTCAGCCGAGGCGCCAGCCAGGTGCCGGCGAACACGGCGAGACCGAACGCGAGCAGCGCGAGCGATGGCCAGTAGAACCTGGGTACCAATGGCGGGCCGGAAATGCCGACCGCGGTACCACGATGGGGGCTGTGCCCGGACCTAGCGTGGTGAGCATGATTCAGGTACGCGAAGTAACCAAGCGATACGGTGCGAAGACGGTCGTCGACCGCCTGTCGTTCACCGCGAAGCCCGGACAGGTCACCGGCTTCCTCGGCCCCAACGGCGCCGGCAAGTCGACGACCATGCGGATGATCGTCGGTCTCGATGCCCCGACCTCCGGCGACGTGCTGGTCAACGGCAGGCCGTACGCGTCGTCGCAGGCGCCGCTGCGCGACATCGGCGTTCTACTCGAGGCCAAGGCCGCACACCCCGGCCGGACGGCGGTCAGCCACCTTCTGGCATTGGCTCGCACGAACGGCATCCCGCGCTCGCGCGTGGACGAGGTGCTCGACCTGGCCGGCCTCTCGGCCGTCGCCCACAAGCGGGTCGGTGCGTTCTCCCTCGGCATGGGCCAGCGGCTCGGCATCGCCGCCGCGCTGCTCGGCGACCCGGCCGTGGTGATGCTCGACGAGCCGGTCAACGGCCTCGACCCCGAGGGTGTCCTCTGGGTGCGCAACCTGCTCACCGGCCTGGCCGCCGAGGGCCGCACCGTGATGCTGTCCTCGCACCTGATGAGCGAGGTGTCGCTGATCGCGGACCACCTGGTCATCATCGGCCGGGGCAGACTGCTGGCCGACACCACAGTGGCCGACTTCGTGACAGTCGAGGGCGTCCGGATCGTCACTCCCGCGCCCGACGCGCTGCGCACGACGATTGCCGGCCCGGGCATCACGGTCACCTCGACCGGCGCCGAGGAACTGCTCGTCTCCGGCACCTCCGCCCGCGTGATCGGGCTGGCCGCGGCTGCTCGCGGCATCCCGCTGTTCGAACTCACCCCGCAGAACGCCTCCCTCGAAGAGGCGTTCATGGACCTGACCCGCGACGCTGTCGAATACGAGGCCTCCCGATGAAGATCACCCCTGGCGGCGTCGTCGCCGCCGAATGGACCAAGTTCTCCTCCCTGCGCTCCACCTGGATCACGACCGGAATCTCCGTCTTCCTCCTGATCGTCTTCGGCATGATCGCCTCGGCGTCCTTCTCCGGTGAGGGTCCGACCTCGGTCGATCTGGCCCTGTCGGGCAGCGTCCTGGCCGCCCTGTCCGTCGGTGTGCTCGGCGCGTTGCTGGGGGCGAGCGAATACACCACCGGCATGATCCGGGCGACTTTGGCCGCGGTGCCGCGCCGGTTGCCGGTGCTGTGGTCAAAGGGCCTCGTGGCCGGGGCGGCCGCCTTCGTGACGATGACCATCGGCGCCTTCGCCTCTTTCGCCGTGGGGTCGGCCGTGCTCAACGAGAAGGTCGACGGTCTGGGCCTCGGTGACGAGGGCGTCGTGCGGGCCCTGTTCGGCGCCGGCCTCTATCTGGGGCTGGTCGCGGTGCTCGGCGTCGCGCTCGGCATGATCGTCCGGTCCAGCGCCGGCGCCATCGCGATCCTGTCCGGCGCGCTGCTGGTGGTGCCCGTTCTGGCCCCGCTGCTGCCGGACTCGATCGACGATGCCGTCACCCCCTACCTGCCCAGCAACGCGGGCAGCGCCGTGATGGCACTGGCTCCCACGGACGGCACGCTGGATCCGTGGGCCGGTCTCGCGGTCTTCGCCGGGTACGTGGCCGTGACGCTCGCCGCTGCCGCCTATCGGCTCAAGAAGACCGACGCGTAAGGGAGACTCGGGCGATGAGCACGCAGGGATGGCTCGTGGACCGGCAGGCACGGCTGCGGGCGTTCGACCGGTGCCACCCGTGGGTGATGGACACCCTGGTAGCCGTCCCGATCGTGCTCTTCAGCATCCCGAACATCATCGAGAAACCCCTGTCGGCGACCATCGCGACCCTGGTGCTGCTGCCACCGCTCTACTGGCGGCGGCGGTACCCGTTCCCGGCGTTCCTGGCCACCGCGACCATCGAGTTGGTCGAGGGACTGCTGGACGTCGGCGTCGGCGCCGGAGTGATCCTGCTCGTGATGCTGTTCGGGGTGGCCTCCCGCGGTTCGTGGCGGGCGCTGGCCTGGGCCTCCGGGATTGCCCTCGCGCTGCTGGTCGCCGAGATCTACCTGATCAACCCGGTGACGGAGAACCGCGTCACCACCCTGCTCCTGGCGATCGGCACGGAGGCGGCCGCGGTCGCGTCCGGCGTCGCGGTGCGCACCCGCCGGGCGTACCTCATCGCCCTGGAGGACCGGGCCGCCCGCCTCGAGATCGAACGGGATCAGCAGGCCCGCCTGGCCGTCGCTGAGGAGCGGGCCCGGGTGGCCCGCGAGATGCACGACATCGTCGGCCATCACGTGTCGGTGATCGTCGGCCTCGCCGACGGCAGCGCCGCCCTCGCCAGATCGCGGCAGGAGCAGACCGCCGAACCGCTCCGGCTGATCGGCGAGACCGGCCGCCAGGCGCTCGCGGAGCTGCGCCGGGTGCTGGGCGTGCTGCGCGAGGGTGACCCTGGTCCGCAGTTGAGACCGCAGCCCGGCATCGACGATCTCGACCGGCTGCTGCCGAGTGTGCGGGCAGCCGGGCTGCCAGTCACCTACTCCACCTCGGGCGAGCTGCACACCCTCGGCAAGGGGCTGCAGCTAGCGGTCTACCGCATCGTCCAGGAAGCGCTCACCAACACCCTCAAACACGCGGGGCGCAGCGCGTCCGCGACAGTCACTCTCGCTGCCTGCCGCGGAGAGGTACGGGTACGCGTTCACGACAACGGCCGTGCCATACCGGCCCCTCCTAGCCACGGCCTGCTCGGCATACGCGAACGCGCCGCCATGTACAGCGGGATAGTGACCGCTGGCCCGGTGGAGAACGGCTGGCTCGTTGACGTAGTCCTCAAGGAGCCCTTATGACCACCGTCCTGATCGTCGACGACCAGCAGTTGCAACGAATGGGCTTCAAGATGCTGCTCGACGGCACCCCCGGCATCACCGTGGTGGGTGAGGCCGCCACCGGCGCCGAGGCAGTGCGGAAAGTCGATCAGACCCGGCCCGATGTGGTGCTGATGGATGTGCGTATGCCCGGCATGGACGGCATCGAGGCCACCCGCCGCATAACCGCGTCCGGTTCCCGCACCCACGTGCTGATCCTGACCACATTCGATCTGGACGAATACGTCTACGCCGGACTTCGAGCCGGAGCGAGCGGCTTTCTACTCAAGGACGCGCGCCCCGAGGAACTGATCGCCGGTATTCGCGCCGTCGCGAGCGGAGACTCAGTGGTAGCCCCCAGCCTGACCCGCAAGCTGATGGACGCCTACCTGCAGGAACCGGCGCCGGCAGCATCCGAGAATCCCCGCCTGAGCACGCTGAGCGAGCGGGAGCGCGAGGTGCTCGAGGCGATCGGCCAGGGCGCCACCAACACCGAGATCGCCGAACGCTTCACGCTGACCGAGTCGACCGTGAAGAAGCACGTCGGACGAGTCCTGTTCAAGATCGGCGCCCGCGACCGGATCCAGGCAGTGATCTTCGCGTACGACAACGGCCTGGTCCAGCCTCGCTGACGGGCGGAAGGGCAGGAATGTTCCTGGTGGAATTATCTAATTCGACCACCTGCTCGACGAAGGTGCGGGGATCCGGCGCTGCGGGTAGATTCGGAACATGTCTTCCACATCTGTCACAGATGTCGAAGGGCTGCGCGCGCTGGCCCATCCCGCGCGGCTCCGGATCCTGGATCTGCTCCGCGTCCACGACCGGCTGACCGCCTCGGAATGCGCGACGCAGCTCAATCTCTCTCCCAAGTCCTGCTCGTATCACTTGCACGTGCTCGCCAAACAGGGCCTGGTGGAGCAGGGCTCTCCACTTGCCGAAGACAACCGGCAGCGACCCTGGCGACGCCGTTTCGACGAGGTACGGATGCCCCTGCCAGGAAAGACCGGTGGCGCGGACTCCGACAGCGCCCGCACGGACGCGATCGGCGCCGCGGCCCGGCACGACCTCAGGCTCTTCCTAAGCTTCCTGGCGTCACCGCAGGCCGGGAGCGACGACTGGGCATCGAGTACCACCGTGTACACCCGGACCGTCCTCATGACACCCGCCGAACTCAGAGCCTGGGGCGAGGCGGTCGAGGAAATCACCCGCGGCCACGTGGAGAAGGCGGGCCGGACCCGCCGCGACGGACGCGGCCCGGTCCGGCTGGCCGTGCGCGGCTTCGCGCAGACCGCACCAGGGACGGAGACTGCCGAATGACCGGTAACGAGACGACGGGCCTGCGCCGCTACGCCGGAGTGGTCGCGAACCGGCAGATTCTGGCGGCCCTGATCGGCGCACTCGTCGCACGGCTAGCCCAGACGATGTCACCGCTGCTCATCCTGCTGCTGGCCAACCAGCGGTACGGCGGGTTCGCCATTGCGGGCGCGGCCGCCGCCACCTACGGACTCTGCGCGAGCCTGAGCGGGCCGCTGATCGCCCGGCTGGCCGAACGCTACGGCAACCTCGTCCTACTGATCGCCGGGATCCTGAGCAGCACCGGCCTGTTAGTCATCGTCCTGCCGTGGCAGTCGTGGAACTTCTGGGCCGGTGTCGTGCTGGCCGGTGCGGCGATCCCACCGCTGAGCGCAACGCTCCGAGCCACGATCGCGACTACCATCGAGGACCCGCAGGAACGCATCGCCGCGTACGGCCTGGACACCGTGGGCACCGAAGTGCTGTTCGTACTGGGGCCTGCCCTCGTCGGGCTGGTCGTGGCCTTGAGCAGCCCGACGGCTGCCCTGGCCGGAACCGCGCTGCTCCCGGTTGCCGGTGCCACCACCCTGCTGATCCAGCAGCGTCGCGTCCCGTCGCCGGAGTCGTCGCCGGACGCACCGGAGCAGGCTGCGGACCGCCGGATGCTGATCCGGCTTTCCCCGTGGCTGGGAGTGGCGGCGGTCCAGATGGCCGCGATCGGTCTTGTGGAGGTCGCGCTGATCGCGGTCGCGGTCACGTTCAGCTCCTCGGCCGCCAGCGGGGCAGTGCTCGCGACGTGGGCGGCGGGCAGTGTCGTGGGTGGATTGTGGTACGGGTCGCGGTCCTGGCGTGCACCGGTGCGCCGGCAGGTACGGCTGCTGCTGCTCGGCAGCGCTGTCGGGTTCGCCCTGCTGCTCGCCGCCCGGTCCGCTCCGGCCCTGTACCCGCTGGCGTTCCTCGCCGGCGTGTTCATCACCCCGTCGGCAGCGGCCCTGCTGACCGATCTGAGCGAGAACCTGACAGGCGGGCATCGGCTGACCGCGTTCGCTTGGCTGGCGTCCGCGAACGGGCTGGCTGGATCCTTGGCCTACGCCGCGGGCGGAGTGCTGGTCACCGGCGCCGGGCCGTGGGCGACGATCGCCGTCGCCGCCACCCTTCCCGCGCTCGCGGCACTACTGTTCCGTGGCCGTGGCACAGGTCCCGGCCTTCCACAATGGATCCGGCCGAGTCAAGGACCACCGCCAGTTGATCGAACCGGTCAACGACACCTCAAGGGCCAACTTGACCCGGAGAAGCATGGCGGGGCGCCGACTGGTTCAGGATCCCCCGCTACACCGGGCGGCAGGTGTAGACGAGCGTGACCGACGGATGCAGGGCCAGTACAACCACGGCGACCGCCGATGAGATCCGCCCCCACATGGACTCCCACGGGCTACTACGCGGGCGTCGGCAATCTCTGCATCGGCGCGGGCAACGATCCCCGTCACGACGCACGCCGCCTGGTCCACCTCCTCGTGGCCGAGCTTCGCGTCCGCTAGGTGTTCAACCCAGAGAGGTTGGGGACGCGGCTGGTAGACGACCGGGTCGAACGCGGGCCGCGCACCTGGACGTCCAGGTCGAGGCGTTCCGCGACCGGCCTCTCAATGCCGCCCACTACCCGTTCGTGCGAATGGACGCGTTGACGATAAAGGTCCGTGAGCACGAGCGGAGGGTCAACGTCCACGCGCTCGTCGCGGTCGGGGTCAATGAACCGCAACCTGCCGCCCTCGTCTGGCGTGACCTTCTTTTCCAACCGGCTTTAGCCCGGCGATAAGGCGATCACCTTGCATAAGCGCCCCGGTGGGCCGTCCGGACTCCGACGGCCCACCGGGGGTACGACGGGTCAGAGGCGGCCGGCCGGTTCCGGGTGCGCGTCTGGCTTGATCAGCGCCGGGAGCTTGCGCTCGAATCGGTTGAAGAGATTCATCGACGGCAGGATGGGCCGGATGCCCGTGGCCTGCTGGGCGATCTGGGCGCCCCAGACCGAGGCCCGCAGGCGCTGGTTCGGCGTGCCGTGGTGGCTGGGGTCGTCGAAGAAGCAGTCGCCGACCTCGTAGAACGTCTGTTGCGCCTGGTGGATTTGGACGCCGTTGAAGTTGAGCCCGCGCGGGTGGGTGACGAAGTAGGTGCCGAAGCCGTCGGCCATCAGTTCGGTGCGGCGGGTCGCCTCGGCGCCGGTCAGCGGGCTGTCGAACAGGCCCTGTTCGAATTGAACATGGTGGGCCATCTCGTGGGCGAGGATCGCGCGCGCGCCGGCTGTTCCCAGGCCGAGTGCGCCGATCGCGGTGAGCATGCCCTCGCCGAAGACGACCTTGTCCGGGACGTCACGCAGCAACGGGTCGACCTCACCCTCGGCGGTGAAGGCGAAGGCATTCAGGGTGAAGATCGGGTTGCGTCCTCCGTCGAGCGCGGGGACGGAGCCGATGATGCCCATGATCTCGGCGGCGGCTGCTGCCGCCTGATCCTCGTCCAGTCCCCAGATGAAGGCCACCATCCGAGCTACTCGCGCGGAATCCTGCAGCATGTCGTTCTGCATGGCCATGAGCTTGACGTCGAACAGGTTGACGTCCCAGAACTGCTGTGCGTCCTTGAAGGTCCGCTTCAACGTGCTCTTGTGGCTGGCGGGCAGGCCGTAGTCCGCCTCGTTGTTGGGCTGGCCGTAGATGAGCGCGTCGTAGGCCGCGTAATCCAGGACGCCAAAGATGAGCAGGACCAGCAGGGTGTCCAGGTCGACGCCTTCGAGCAGGCCCAGTGTGTACGTGCTGAACTGGGTGTCCTGGCACTGATAGAGCGACGGATCGATCGCGTCCGTGACCAACTGTTGCGCGAGGGACGGTTTCAGGCCCATCCTCTCCCGCTTGTCGGCAAGCATGGCCTGCCAGTTTTCCGGTAGCAGCGCGGCGATGGCGGCGATGCGTGCCTGGGTCTCCGGGTCCGCGGCGGCGCGGGCGGTCGCGAAGTCGAACCGCGGCGGGGCGACGATGCCCCCGCCCACGCTGACGCTCGCGGGTGGCGCCGCGTGGACGGGCCCCGGGGTCAGTCCCAGGCCGAGGACGATTGCCGCCAGCAGTGCGGGTATCCGTCGCCTCATGCACTCTCCTCGTTGTCCTGCGAGCCTCAGGTGTTGAGGCCACGATCAACTATCCGGTAGCGGCATTGAAGCACATGGGTGTGTAATTACACACCCTCCGAGATCAGATCGCCCCGCAGTCGATGCCCATGCCACCCGGGACGCCGTCAGCTGTAGCAGGCACGGAGGTAAGGATCTTCACCGTGGCCGGCGCACATACCGCGAACTAGGTAATTCTTGCCGATGTGCAGCGGTTGCCGTCTTGGCACGATCGCGTCTACCGGGTGTGGATCTAGCGGCTCGCTCATGCCCGGCGATCCGATGGTCAGTGACCGCAGAAAGGCTTCACGATGGAGAACATCACGGACACCGACGGGGCCGGCATTGACGTGTCGGCCCCGGTGGTCAGCCGCCACAGCGTCACGGTGACCGCGTCGGCGGACGTCGTGTGGCGGATCCTCACCGACATCGACGCATGGACGACCTGGCTGCCAGACATCGCGTACGCACGCGTGGAAACACCCGGTCCGCTCGCGCCGGGCTCCGTGTTCCGCTGGGCGGCCGCGGGCATGGAGATCGAGTCGACGATCGTTCAGGTACGGCTGCGGGAACGCCTCGTGTGGCGGGGATACGGTGACGGACCAAACGGGGTCCTCGGCGTCCACGTCTGGGCTCTCACTCCAGCCGGCGACGGTGTGGAGGTGTCGACCGAGGAGTCCTTCGCCGGCCCGCCTGTCGACGCCGACCCCGCGCCGTTCCAGGAGGGCCTCGACACGACCCTCGCCGGGTGGCTGGAACGACTCAAGGGTGCCGCCGAGGCGGTGACCGCATCGTGAAGAACCGTGTTTTCGCTGCCGCCGCGACGGCAGTGGTTGTGGCCGGCCTCGTGGGCGCCGCAGGTGCGCCGGCTCGGGCCGAGGTCGGGCGTGATGTCGGCTCCGACCGCGCGACGGTGCGCTGTGCGGGACGGACTGTCGACACCGAGGCGAAGATTCGCTATCGGACGGAGACGACGATCGACGCTCCGCTACGGACCGTCTGGAAGTTGCAGACCGACGTGGAACGCTGGCCGTCGTGGCAGACGCCCGTTTCATCCAGCAAGCGGCTCGATCGTGGCCCACTGCGTCCCGGTTCGTCGTTCCGATGGACGACACCGGTCCTCGAGACCGCGCTGAATCCCGCCACGACCCTCGTCGTCACGTCCACCGTCCGGCAGCTTCAGCAGCAGAGGTGCCTTCGGTGGGACGGCCCGGCGATCGGTGCGGGGCTGCGCATCGACGAGGGGGTGCACGTGTGGACGTTCACCGAGATCGACGGCCGGGTTCTCGTGCGTACCGAGGAGACGTGGCGCGGTAACCAGGTGGAGCAGGACGTCGATTTCTCCACCGTGGCTCTCGGGGCGGGCCTGGAGACGTGGCTGACGGAGCTGAAGACGCGTGCCGAACGGGAGTGTGATCGGGCCCGGCGCTGACGTGACCCAAGGGCCCCGCCGGTCTCGTACCGGCGGGGCCCTTTCGTCGCTCGGTGGGCCCTGCTCCGTCAGCGGAGTAGTTCTCGCAGTTGCCGGCGTGAGGTGATGCCCAGCTTGCGGTAGAGGTTGCGCAGGTGGGCATCGATCGTTCGCGGGCTGACGAACAGCAGTGCGGCGACCTCCTTGGTGCCCGCGCCGGAGGCGACCTTGCGGGCGACGAGTAGTTCGCGGGCGGTCAGCCCTGCGAGCGGATCGGCGTCGTCGGCCAGGGTCGGCTCGCCGATGGCGTCCAGTTCGCGGGCGGCGCGGCCGGCGAACCCGCGCGCGCCGATGGTGGAGAGCAGTTCGTGCGCGGCGCGCAGTTCCACCCGCGCCTCGGCGCGACGGCCGACCCGTCGCAGCCACTGTCCGTAGAGCAGTCGGGCACGCGCGTAGTGGACCCGCATCCTGCTCCCGGCGAACCGGCTGATCGCGGCACGGTAGTGGTCCTGCGCGCCGAGCCCCGGGTCGAGCAGCGCACACGCCAGCAGATGCGCGCCCGTCGTCCACGCGTTCGGGTTGACCCGTGCGACATCCCCGATCCAGTCAGCCGATTCCTTGGCTTCTTCGGCACGTCCGAGGTACGCGGCGGCTTCGACCAGCTCGTTGTGGAAGGCGGTGACGGCGTACGCGCCGCGCCGGTGCTGGTCCCGCACGAGCAGCAACGCGTCGAGCGCGGACTGGTGATCGCCGCTGCCGTTGCACAGCACGCTCTCCGCGTAGTGCAGGGCGGTGAAATTCACCCCCACCCAGCCGCGCAGCTTCTCCCGGATCTCGCGGAACCGGTCGACGTCCCCGCTCCATGCGGCAAGCATCAGGTCGGACCCGACGAGGTTGGACGTGCCGGCGGCTTCGTCGACCGCACGCGCCTCGATGATGCAGACCTGCGCGTCGGCGAAGCGGCCCACGATCGTCCGGGCTGCCGCCTGGAAGCGCAACGCATGGGGAAGGATCGCGTAGGCGCCCTGTGTCCGGGCGAGATCCACCTGACGGTCGGCGATCTCCTCCATGGCGTCGCTGTCACCGAGGTCGACGCTCAGCACGCAGGCGCGTTCCATCCACCACGGATCCGCGTCGGACGTGCGGGCGTGGTCCCGGAAGGCGTCGACCGTGCGGCGCATCAGGGGCATCGCCTCGTCCACCGGGCGGAGGTTCTGCTCGACCAACGCCTGCAGCAGCAGGTCGACCGGGCGTGGCGGCTGACGCTGGGGCACCCGTTCCCGGATGTGCAGGGCGAGCCGCCGCAACCTCCCCGGCTCGTCGACGCTGAACATAAGCGATGCGAACGCCTCCAGGTAGGTCTCGCGGACCTCGTCGGGCCCCACGCCGTCGGCCGCCTCGATGAGCGCGATCGTCGCCGGGATACTGCGCGCCACGTGATAGTCGATCGTCGCGCGCAGCAGTCGCGCGGCGCGGCGGTCGACGGGGTCCGGCTGGAGACGCTCGGCCTCGTCCACCAGATCCCGGGCGGCAGAAGGTTCCCCCGAACCCAACCGCGCTCTCGCCGCGGCCAACAACCGGCGGGCCTGCCCCGACCGGCCGGGGGTCAGTCGGGCCGCGCGCTCGAGGAACGCGGCCACGGCCGCCAATCCGCCGCGGCGCTGTGCCCGTCCGGCCGAACGCTCCAGCTCCGCAGCGGTCTCCTCATCCGGGCCGGTGATCGCGTTCGCCTGGTGCCAGGCGCGGCGGTCGGGATCGACGTCGACGTCGGTACCGGCGGCGAGCGCCGTGTGTGCCCGCCGTCGCAACCCGGCGCCGGTCGACCGGTACACCGCGGAACGCGCCAACGGATGCCGGAAGTGCACCCGGGGCCCGGTCACCAACAGGCCGCTGTCCTCGGCCGCGGTCAGGTCCACGGCGTCCAACCCCTGGATCGCCATCGCACGCCGCAGCAGCACGAGATCGCCTGTCGGCTCCGCCGCGGCCAGCGCCAGAACCGCGCGCGTGGGTGCCGGCAGCCGCAGGAACCGACTCACGAACCGGTGTTCCACGGCGCGGTGCCCGGCGTCCCCGGGTAGCCCGAACGGTCCGGCGTCGCGGGCGAACTCCACCAGGGCAAGAGGGTTGCCGGCCGCTTCGGCGAGGATCCGTTGCACGATCGCTGCATCGTGGCCGAAGGGTGCCCGATACCGCAGCAGGGTGAGGGCTTCCGAATCAGTGAGCCCGGTGAGAGTGAGGGCGGGTAGGCGACCGAGCTCCGACACCGAGTCGGCGTCGCGGGCAGCGAACACCATGGCGACCCGCTCCGCCGCAACGCGTGCCGCGACGAAGGCCAGTACCAGCCGCGAGCCGGCGTCGATCCACTGCACGTCGTCGACCGCGCAGAACACCGGCCTGCGCCGGCCTACGGCACTCAGCAGGCCCAGGACGGCCAGCCCGACGAGCATCGGAGTCGGCCTGACCCCGGCGTGCAGCCCGAACACCGCGTCGAGCGCGCTCCGCTGCGGTACGGGGAGCCCAGCGCGGTGGTCGAGCACGGGCGCGCACAACTGGTGCAGGGCCGAGTAGGGCAGTTCGCTCTCGAACTCGACACCACCGGCCCGCAGCACCTGCCATCCGTCGAGCCGCGAAGCGGCCGCACCGATGAGCGTCGACTTGCCGATCCCCGCGTCACCGAGAACGAGCATCGCCCCGCCGCAGCTCCGCGCCGCGGCTGCCGTCACCGAGGCAATCTCGCCCAGCTCCGCCTCGCGAGCGACGAACAATCCCGACCTGGTATCTGTCATCAGCTTCTGCGTGTCGCCGGACGAATGGTGCCCTCCGGTTGATCGGCCCCACCGATGGTAACCACAGCAGCGCACCGACCGGGACGGCCGCCGGGTCTGGAGTCGGCGCTCCTACGAGGGCAACTCGAACAGTTCCAGCTGGATGCCGTCGGGGTCACGTAGGTAGAGGATCTTCGTCCCGGCCAGCGCCCCCGCTTCGACGCCATCGCCGTCCTGGAGCACGACCGGATCGGCGTTGACGTGCACGCCCCGCCGCACCAGGTCGCGGTGCGCCGAGTCGAGGTCGTCGACCTCAAAACACAGGTGCATGACCCCGACGTCAGAGTTGCGCCCGGTGAAGGGCCTCGGCCGCGGGCTGTCGTACTGGATGAGTTCCAGCAGGACGTTGTCACCGGCCAACGCGAAGGATGCCCGCATCGACGCGTTCTCGACCTCGACAACCGCACCGATCGCCGGGTTCGTCGCCGAGATCGTCACACCGTTCGGCGCGATGCCGAGGGCGTCCTCGTACCACCTCACCGACCGCGCCAAATCGCTGACCGGCACTCCGATGTGATGCATTCTGGTCACTCTGCTCATGATCCCCATCCTCGACGGCGGAACCACCACTGTGGAAGCCACAGATCTTCCGCGTACCGCTGGTACCACCCAGTTCCCCGGACCAATGGCGGATCATGGGGTTCATGAATGACCTCGGAACCGCGCTGCGGGCCTGGCGGGATCGCACGGACCCGGCCGCAGTCGGTCTCCAGAACGCATCACCTCGGCGCGTCGTCGGGCTACGGCGCGGCGAGCTGGCAGCACTGGCCGGCATCTCCCCCGAATACGTGGCACGCCTCGAACAGGGCCGGGCCGCCACACCATCGGCGCAGGTGTGCACCTCCCTGGCTCGCGCGCTACGACTCTCCGACGACGAGGAGGCGCACCTGATGCGCCTGGCCGGCTTCGCCGCGGCCCCGGACCGGATACCCCACCTGATCCCCAGCAGCCTGCACCGCGTCATCGACCACCTCGGCGACACCCCGGCGGCCGTCTACGACGCCGTGTGGCGACTGCTGCACTGGAACCGGCTGTTCGCGGCCGTCTTCGGCGACCCCACCGGCGCCATCGCCGACGATCGCAACGCCTTGATCGTCCAGTTCGAATCCCGAAACCCTCGCGTCCGCCAGACCGACAGCGAGCGCGCCTACTTCGAGCAGTCGTTGGTGGCCGACCTGCGCGCGACCAGCGCCCGCTATCCGAACGACCCCGACGTGGCGGCCCTGATCTCGCGCATGGCCGGGAACGACAGGTTCCGCCACCTCTGGGCCCTCCGTGCGGTGGCCCATCACGAGAGCGCGCACAAGACAGCCGTCCACCCGGACGTGGGCGCCATCCCGCTGGACGCCAACGTCCTGACCACCCAGAACACCGACCTGCGCCTCGTGGTCCTCACGCCTCGGCCCGACACCACCGCTCGCGAGAAGCTGGATCGACTGGGTTGACGACATCGTTCCAGTCTGGACAAAGGAACCCCGGGAGGCAGCGGCGGAACGCACGCCGGCCAGATCCCCTGCCCGAATAGGCAATTTCCACCGATGCGGTGCGGGGCTCCGCTGCCGCATCGTCTCCGTGATCTCGGTGGCGGGCGACGAGGTCGGTCTGGAGGATTTGACGTGGGCGTGGTGCGCAGGCGACTGGCCGCGATCATCGCATTGACGACGGTGTCGACGGCTCTGTACGCCCTGGAACCGCCGACACCGGCGGCAGCGGTGGCGCGGGACCTGAACGTGGGGTCCTGGAACATGCAGGGCCAGCATCAAGGGGGCGGAGGGCCTCCGGAGTCGCGATGGCTGACCGCTGTGCAGCAGATGCTCAACCAGGAGGGGGTGCAGGTCGCCGCACTCCAGGAGGCGGGCAGCCAACCGCCCGACCGGGCGGTGTGGATGGATCGGCAATTCGCCGAGGCCGGCGTCACCGAGCATCTGTACAACATCGGCTCGGAAAGCCGCCCGGACCTGGTGCAGATCTACTGGGCCGACACCGGTCAACAACGCAACGGCCTGGCCATCGTCACCCGGGAGACGGTGACCGACGCCGTGATCTTGCCGGTGCATTCGCGGTTCAACTCGCGGCCGATGATGGGCGTCCAGATCGGCACCGACTGGTACTTCACCGCCCACGCGCAGTCCAACGGTCCGAACAGTGCCAACGACGCCCCCGACATCATCGAGACGGCGCGGCAGTTCATGGCCGGTCGCCCCACCGGCGAATGGATGGTGCTCGCCGACTTCAACCAGGACCCGGCACGGATGCCGGCCGCGTTGCAGAGCCACATCGTCGCGGCGGGCCAGCCCACCCACGAGGGCGGCGAAGAGCTGGACTTCGCCTATGCCAGCAACGGGAACAACAACACCATCAACGCCGAGGTTCGCGGCGGGAACTCCGACCACAGGTATGTCCGTTACGTCGTGAACGCCGGCTGTGGCTCCGGCGGTGGCCTCGCGCCCCGGACGACGACCGAGCGGGACTGTTACGCCCCGGTCCCCGGCGACACCTACCGCTTCTTCGCCCGCCACCTGGAGCACGCGGTGATCGCGTCGAAGACGAACGACGGCGACGACATCGGACCACACGTCAGGACGCCGCGCGGCAGCCTCGACGAGGCCCTCCAGGTGCGCTTCAGCACGGCTGGGGGTCAGTACCAGCTCGCCTGGCCGCAGGCCGACCCGGCGACCGAGCGGTGTCTGTCCTGGGACGCGAACTCCCGGAGCACCGGCAGCACCCTCTGCTCGGAGCAGGCAGATGTGTCCCGGTGGCAGTTCAAGGACGGGCAGATCTTCACGCCTGGGCTCGGCGGCTCCCTGCAACCCTCCGCCAACGCTCTCGGAGCGCGGTTGGTGGTCGCGCAGGACTTCTACCAGTGGCGACCGGAGCCCCGCAACGGCATCGGCCCGCGCTGGGACCCGATCGGTGAGTTCCGGGACGCCACCCCGGCCGGCTCGGAGACCCACTTCCCCGACCTCGACGGCGACGGCGACGCCGATCACGTCATCGTTCAGCCCGACGGTCGGATACCGGCGTGGCGCAACAACGGCCCCCGATCCACCTGGACCGCCCTCGGTGACATCAGCCCGCCGGACCGGGGTCTGCCCAGTACGGTGCACTTCGGCGACCTCGACGGCGACGACCGGGACGACTACGTCCGGTTGCAGACCGCTGACGAGTCGCCCACCGGGACCCGGGTCATCTGGATGTCCCGCAACGAGTCCGACGCCGCGCAGATCCGGTTGGGAGCACCCACCATCGTGGCCAACGACCTGCGCTACGAGAACCCGCGCTTCGTCGACATCGACGGTGACGGAGACGACGACCTGATCAACTCGGATCGGCTGAGCCACGCCAGCCTCTGGGAGAACCGGTCCCAGGGCCGGACGCCGGTGCCGGGCGACTGGCACTCGGTCAGTGGCTTCGCGACCCCCGCCGACGGCTATTACCAGACGTCGTTCACGGATGTCACAGGTGACCGCCGGGCCGACGTGCTGCGCGTCGACTACCCCAGCGGCAAAGTGCAGGCCTGGGAGAACACCGGCGCACCGTGGAGCGCGACGACCGGCTGGCGGTCACTGGGCCCGATCCGTGACGATGGCCCGTTCGCCGGCACCACCGGCCTGTTCGCCGACCTCGACGCCGACCTGATCAGCGACTTCGTCCTGGTCAGCGCCGCCTCCGGCGGCCTCGACGGTTGGCTGCTGCCCCGGTACGGCAGCGCGGATCCCGGCCCGGGACAGCCCGGCCAGGGCGGCGGGCAGGACCTGCCGGCGGGAACGCTGCCGGCGTACGGGGGTGGGCCACCCCGGCCGCAGCTCGACGGCCGGCTGTTGCAGAACAGCACGTTCACCGGCACTGACAAGCCGTGGTGGGTGAACGCCGGAATGACGCCGAAACTGGACGGCGGGACCTTCTGCGTGACCGCGCCCGCGTCCACCAACCCGTGGGACGTCCTGGTGGGCCACAACAGCATCTACCTGCCCGGCGGCGCCACGTACACGCTGCGGTTCCGCGCCCGGACGAACACGGCGGCGAGCCCGCTGGTCTACCTCGCGCCCTTCGACAACCCGACCAATGTCACGTACCTGAACAAGGGCTTCACCACCGGCACCGCCTGGAAGGAGTACGAGTACACCATCACCACGACCTACCCGGAGCCGTACCGGTTGGCCCAGCTCCAGTTCCGGCTCGGTAAGTCCACGGCGCCGTACGAGTTCTGCATGGACGACGTGACGCTCACCGGCGCCGAGTACGCGTACCGGGCCGACGCCGGGCCGGACCTCAAGGTGAACCAGCACGGCTACCTACCCAACGGACCCAAACGGGCGACGTTGCTGTACGGCGCGTCCCACGCGGTGCCGTGGACGCTGCGCCGGGTCGGCGGCGGTGCGACGGTGGCGACGGGTCGGACCACCCCGACCGGCTTCGACGCGTCGGCAAGCGCCAACACCCATGTGATCGACTTCAGCCACGTCACGACCACCGGCCGGTTCGAATTGGTGTACGACGGCTGGGTCGACCGCCCCAGTCACCCGTTCGACATCCGCGCGGACCTGTACGACCGGCTGCGCACCGACGCGACCCGCCTCTTCTACACCAACCGCAGTGGGATCGCGATCGACGGGGGCATCGCCGGGGCGGCGTACGCCCGCCCGGCCGGGCACGTCGCGGAGTCACCGAACGGTGGCGACACCCAGGTGCCCTGTCAGGAGCCGAAGTCGTTCCTGAACAACTGGACCTGCTCCTACCGACTGGACGTCACCGGCGGCTGGTACGACGCCGGCGACCACGGCAAGTACGTCGTCAACGGCGGCATCGCGACGTACCAGCTCCTGTCGACCTGGGAGCGCAACCGGCCGGCGGCCCTCGGCGACGGCACCCTGGCCGTGCCGGAACGCGTAAACGGTGTCCCGGACATCCTCGACGAGGCCCGCTGGAACCTCGATTTCATGCTGAAGATGCAGGTGCCCGACGGCCTCCCCCTGGCCGGCATGGTCCACCACAAGGTTCACGACGAGACCTGGACCGGGCCGCCGATGCTGCCACACCAGGACCGGAAACCCCGGGAACTGCACCGCCCGTCGACCGCGGCCACCCTGAACCTGGCCGCCGTCGCGGCCCAGGCAGCGAGGATCTACCAGGCGCACGACGCCGGCTTCGCCGCCCGGCTGCGGGCAGCGGCCGAACGCGCGTACGCCGCGGCCCGGGCCAACCCGGCGCTCTTCGCGCCGTACGAGGACCGCAGCGGCGGGGGGCCCTACAACGACGGGGACGTCTCCGACGAGTTCTACTGGGCCGCGGCCGAGCTGTACCTGACCACCAAGGACGCCACCTACCTCACCGCCGTCCGGGCCAGCCGGTTCCACACCGCCGGTACGGCCTTCAGCCAGAACGGCTTCTACTGGGGTTCGGTGGCCGCGCTGGCCCAACTCGATCTGGCGCGGCTCGGCACCGGGTTGAGCGACCGCGAACAAATCAAGGGATGGGTGGTCGCCGCCGCGGACCGGTTGATCTCGTTCCAGAAGGCCGAGCGCTTCGGGCAGACCTACACCCCCACCACGGGACGCTACGACTGGGGCTCGAACGCGTCCATGCTGAACAACCAGGTCGTCCTGGCCACCGCCCACGACCTCACCGGCGACGACAGGTACGCCGACGCCGTCTTCGAAGGGCTCGACTACCTGCTGGGCCGAAACGCCCTCGGGCAGTCCTACATCACCGGCTACGGCAGCAACGACGCGAAGAACCAGCACAGCCGGTGGTACGCGAAATCGTTCGACGCCCGGTTGCCGAACCCGCCGGTGGGATCGGTTGCCGGGGGGCCCAACTCCAGCCTCCAGGACCCGCTCTCGGCGAGTTGGCTGCACGGATGCGCCCCGCAGCTCTGCTACGTCGACAATCTGGAAGCCTGGTCGGTCAACGAGATCACCATCAACTGGAACTCCGCACTGACCTGGGTTGCCGCATTCGCCGCCGACGTGGCTGGCCGTCGATGACCGGGCCGACGGCGCGGGGCAGCCGATGGATCTGAGGCACGATGCTGACGTCCGTTAACTCTCCAGGGTTTCTGATCGGGCGTGGGCCCGAACTCACGGAGCTGTGGGACGCCGTGCAACGGCTGCGTCTCGGCGCCGGCGGCGTGGTCTGGATCGAGGGCGAGCCGGGGATTGGCAAATCATCCCTGATGGCGGCCGCTGCCCACGTTGGCAGAGAGCTGGGCTGCCAGGTGTCCGAGGGTGTCGCCGACCAACTGGCTCATCCGCCACTCCTGGGCGTGCTACTCGACTGCCTGGAGATCAGGCCGCGCTCGACGGATCCCCACCGGGCGCGGATCGCGGAGCTCCTGAGCGACAGGCGATCCGTCCTCGATCTGGCCGACGCCGGTCACGCCGCGGCGGCCGTGGAAATGGTCGTCGCTCTGGTCGACGAACTGTGCACCGCCGGCCCGATGATGCTCCTCGTCGACGACGTGCAGTGGGCCGATGACGCGTCCATCGATGTGTGCCGCCGGCTGGCCTCGGTCGCCGCGTACCTGCCGTTGCTGCTGGTCCTCTCCTACCGTCCCGGCGCTCACCGGTCGACAGTGCGGCGGTTGCGCGCCGTCGCACGCCGGCGGGCCGTGCTCCGCGTCCCGCTCGGTTCCCTCACCCCGGAGTCGGTCCGCGATCTGCTCGCCGCACTCGTGGGCGTGCCACCCGGGGACGGACTCGTCAGGCTCGCCGCTCAGGCGGCCGGCAATCCACTCTTCCTGCGGGAACTGGTCGAGTCACTGGTTCGTGAGGACCTGCTGGACATCGGCGCGCAGGCCGAGGTGCGCGACTCAGCTGCCGGCGTGGTCCCGAGATCGCTGGCCGCGGCCCTGGAAGGCAGGCTGAGTTCCGTCCCGGCCGGTACCGTCGAGTTGATGCGGGCGGCCGCGCTGCTCGGCGGCGAATTCGCGGTCACCGAACTCGCCGCACTGCTCGGCCGTCCGGCGATCGACTTCTCCGCCGACCTCCAGGAGGCGGTGACTGCGGGCATCCTGGTCGAGGCCGGCCCTCGGCTGCGATTCCGGCATCCGTTGCTCCGGCAGGCCCTGTACGACGGGATGCCGGCCGCGTTGCGCGCCGCACTGCACCTCGATGTGGCACGGGCCTTGGAGTCCACCAGCGTCGAACCGCAGCGTGTGGCTCAGCATCTCCTCGCCTCCGGCGTTGTCGGGAACCGCTGGGCGCGACGGTGGCTGGCCGGGGCCGGACCGGTGCTGGCGGGTTGGGCGCCGCATCTCGCGGCCGAGCTGCTCCGTCGCGAGGTGGACCACGACCCGGGTGACGAGGACGTACGGGTGGTGCTCCGCATGAACCTGGCGCGGGTCCTCATCGCCGCCGGCGAGCACGAGGAAGCCGCGCAACGGGTGCGGCAGACCCTGGGGTTGGTCGTCGACCCGGACGACCGGGGGCAGCTCCACTGGATGCTCGCCCGCGCGCTGTGCAGTGGCGGGCACAACGACGCGGCGGTGGCCAACCTGCACCGGGCCCTCGCCGGAGCTGACCTACCCGACGCCTGGCGGGCCCGGCTGCTCGCCTCGCTGGCCATGTTCCAGCGGGCGGGCTCCGGGGACCTGGCGGCGGCGGACGCCACCGCTCGGGACGCGCTCCGCACGGCAGCCGTGGCCGGAGACGCTTTCGCGACGGCGTACGCGCTGACGGGTCTCTGGGCCAGCCATTCCGTGCGACGGCAGCACCGGCTCGCCCTGCACAGCGCGGAGGCGGCGATCGAGGCGTTGAGCTTCGTCGCCGACCACGTCGACCTGAGGGCGTTCGCCCTGCACGGACGGATCTTCTCGCTCCAGAACCTGAGCCGATGGACGGACGCTGAGGCGGCGCTGTGTGAAGCCCGGGACTTTCTCCGCGCGGCCAACCGCATGGACGACACGACCGCCGGGGTGACCGCCGCCGTGTTGCTGTTCTGGCTGGGGCGGTGGGACGACGCCCTGGCCGAACTCGACGCGGTCGCGCAGGACACCTCGACATCGACATACCGTGGGCTGCGCGATGGCGGCCCGGGGCGGCTCTGGCACGGTGTGTCCGCGCTCATCGCTGGCCATCGGGGCGAGCGGGTCAGGGCCGCCGCCCATCTTCGCGCGGGACTCGACCGCCCGGTCGTGACCGTTGCCGATCGGGAAAACCTCGACTTCCTGCTAGTGGCGCGGTCCCTTGCCGCCGAGCAGGACGGCGATCTGCGGATGGCGTTGGACCATTTGGCCGCTCTTCTCGACCGACGGCCAGGGGAGATGACCCTGACCCACCAGTGGCTGCCCCGGTTCGTCCGACTCGCTCTCGCGGTCGACGACCGGTCGGCCGCGGAGGCCGGGGTACGCGCCTGCCTGGCGGAGGCGGCGGCAGAGCAGGTGCCGGCGCGAGCGGCCGCGTCCGCTGATCGGTGTCGCGGCCTGCGCAGCGGCGACCCGGCGACTATTCGTTCCGCCGTGGCGCACTACCGGGCGAGCGGGGTGCCGGTGGAACTCGCCGGGACGCTGGAGGATCTCGCCGTCGTCCTGGCGCAGCGGGGCGACATCGCGCAGGCACGGACCGCCCTGAACGAGGCGATCGACCTGTACGGCACTTTCGGCGCCACCTGGGATATTCGCCGTGCCGAGGCCAGGCTGCGCGGTCGCGGGATTCGTCGTGGGGTACGGGGTGCCCGGAGCAGACGGCCGGGGCACGGCTGGGACGCGTTGACGCCGACCGAGCGCAAGGTCGCCCTGCTTGTCGCGGCGGGTCGTTCCACGCCGGACATCGCACAGAATCTTTTTCTCACCCGCCGGACGGCCCAGACGCACATCTCGCGGATCCTGGCGAAGCTCAACATGCACAGCCGGGTGGAGATCGCGGGGGCGGTGCTGCGCCGGGCCTCGGAGGGCGTCGTCGAGCACTGACCGGTGCTGCGAGGGCGGTGGCATCCGGGCCGGACCTGGATGCCACCGCCTCCGCGTCAGCCGGCCGGGCCGATGAGCCGCCAGGGCTCCAGGTCCGAGTTGGCCCCGGTGCCGGGCACGTTGCCCTGGGTCCACCACTTGGCCTGCCAGACCTTGCCGGCGTACTTCACTGTGGTGTTCTCCACCGACTGGGTCGCCGGGTTGTAGACCTTGCCGGCGTCCCAGGCCGGTGCCGAACACCCGCCCGTCGCCGGGATCACCTTCGCGGCGCCCCGGTTCTGCTCCGGCACCGAGGCGAACGTGGTGCCGCCCAGCTTGACTGTGGTGTTCACCGGCCCGGTGGCCGGGATGTAGTAGATGATCGGCACGTCCAGGCTCTGTCCGGCCGGGATGATCTGGCAGTAGTCCAGGGTGAGGCTGACCCGGTGGAAGGCGCCGGACAGTCCGGTGCCTACGTTGGGGCCGGTGTGCCCGGCCTGCACCTGCCACCGGCCGCCCTGGGCGCCGGTCTGCCAGTTGCCGTCCTTGATCAGCGGGGGTGTCGAGGTCGGCAGGTCGAACGAGATGACGTTGCCCTTGCCGCCGCCGATGGTCACTCCGGTGTTGTTGCTGATCCGGACGGTCGGGGTCAGCGGCCATAGACTCGCCGTGTCGGTCGGGTAGCGGATCAGGTCGACTGTCACGTCGAGGGCCAGTGCCGGACGCTGCACCGAACTGCCGGCGCTGCGGCTGTCGCCGTACGCGGCGGCGCCCTGGAGCCGTTCGTGCAGCCGGTTGGTCAGGCTGTAGCCCATCACACAGGGGTTGTCGGCGGTCGCCTCGGCCGGGCACTCGTAGTCACCGGAGAGTTCCCACATCATCACGCCACCCGCGCCCTTGCGGTTGACGTAGTCGACGACCTGGTCCAAGGCCTCGGTGTCCTGGATGGAGAGATAGGTCTTCTTCTCTGGGTTCCACAGCCACGCGGTACGGGTCGTCGCGTCCCAGTGCCGGTCGTACGTGCCGGTGCGCCGATCGTTCGGGTCGCTGTCCGGCGTGAGGCCGACCGCCTTCGCGTAACGGGGGGTGAGGTCGCGTTCCAGGTTCTTGGCGTGCCACATCGGGTTGACCCCGGCGCCGACCTCCTGACCGCTGGCGTCGAGGTCGTGCCAGATGTTGTCGATGCCGAGCGCGCCGTTGCCGCACGGACGTACCAGGCCGGTACCCGGCTGACAGTTGCTGCCGACGGATCTGCCCCACATCCCGTTGCTGCCACCTGTGACGTTGCGCCAACCCCGGGTGTAGTACGGGATGCCGATGTTGATCCGCCCGGCCTGCATCGCGCCGCGCAGGTGGTGGAAGGCCCAGTCGGTGTTGAAGTAGCCGATCTTCTGATATTCCGGCGTGGAGTACAGGTCGCTCAGCTCCGGGTCCTTGCCGTCGTCGTGCAGGGCGGCGTTCGGACCGACCACGTCGTTCCAGGAGCCGTGGTAGTCGTACGCCATGAGGTTGGTGTAGTCCTGGTAGCGCAGCGCCTTCTGGTTCTCCATGCCCCGGACCAGGTAGCCGGAGGCCGACGTGGCGGAGGTGAGCAGGTGGTAGCGACCGTTGGTGGCAGACGCCCGGTCCAACTTCTCCCGCAACGTCTTCATGAGGGCCGTGTACGAGGTCGGCAGTCCCTTGCGGCGGGAGCGAGCATCGTTCCAGTCGTTCGGGTTGCCGGTGTCGTCCAGCACGGTCGGGTACTCGAAGTCGATGTCGACGCCGTCGAAGCCGTACCGGCCAAGGAAGTCGACCACCGAGTCGGAGAACGTGTTGATCCCGGCCTGGTTGGTCGTACCGTCGGCGTTTGTGGTCATGCCGTAGAAGCCACGGCTCTCCGCCCAGCCGCCCACCGAGATCAGCGTCTTCACCCGGGGGTGCTGACGCTTGTAGGTGGTCAACAGGTTGAAGTGCCCCCGGTACGGCAGGCTCTGGTCCATCTCGGTGCCGGGAACGTTCCAGGTCATGCCGGTTGCCGGGTTGTTCGGGCCATCCGCTCCGACCGAGATCCGGTTGTTCTCGACTCGGGCGAAGGCGTAGTTGATGTGGGTCAGCTTTGACCACGGCATGTTCTTGACCAGGTAGGAGGGCTTGCCGTCGGCCCCGGTACGGCTGCCGTTGAAGTAGCCGATCACCCGACGACTCCGGCCCTGGCCGAGCCACTCCCGGCCGTCGCCCTGGTAGACCCGGCAGTAGGGGGTGCTGGTGCCGGCGGTCGGGATCATGCCGTCCGGGCGGCACTGCGCGTGGTCCGTCGGCACCACCGGTCGGGTGCCTCCGTTGTCACCGCCGGCATGCTGCTCCATCGGGTCGCCGGCCCCGCCGTTGCGACTGCCGCCGGCCCGACCGGCGGGATTGCGGGCGACGATCTCGTCGATCAGCTTTCCGCCCGGGAAGTCCATCATCACGATGCCGAGCCGGTCCATGGTCTGGCGTCCACCGAAGTTGCCCGCCCGGTTCGGGTAGAACTCCGGGCACCTGTCGTTGCTGGCCCGCAGGCACTGGATGAGGAACTCGTTGACCCCGGTCGCCGTCGGGGTGCCACCGGCGACCGTGTACGGGTGGGCCAGGCCACCCGTGCCGCTGGTGAAGTTCATGTAGAGCGAGCCCGGCTCGTGGTCGTGTCGGGTCTGCTCGCCACGGTTGGCGTCCCACACCCCGTTGGTCTTGCGCAGGTGCGTCCGAACACTCTCCCACTTGTCGTCGATGTCGCTGACCTGGGTGACGGTGAAGTTGTCCTGCACGTAGCCCTCGTAGGAGCCGCCGGCGGGGTAGAGCTGCCCGATGCCGTAGCCGCCGTAGATGCCGCCGGCCGGTCCGCGGAACCCGAGCAGGACGATCTTCCCGCGTACGGCGCCGAGGGTCGGCGTGGTCGTCTGCTCGACACCGTTGACGGAGTTGCTCCAGAACAGGCTTCCCCAGGCTCTGCCCTGCCTCGTCTCGTCACCGTTGCCGGTGTGGTAGCGGCCGGTGAGGTACGAGTCGAACACCTTCCGGCGCCACTCGGTGCTGTCGTAGCCCTCCGCGTCGGCGCAACTTCCATCGCTGCCCAGGCACTCGGCCTTGAGGTTCAGCAGCACCGTCTCGGTCGGGTTCGCCCGCAGGAACGTCTCGATCTTCGTGAGCACGTCGGTGAAGTTGGCCCACTGGTAGTAGACACCGTGGTGGACGGTGAACGTCAGTCCGGCGTCGCCCCTGTCCACCCGGACCCTGATGTCGATCGACCGGATGCCGGCGTCCAGTTGGGTGGCCAGGGTCTCCGCGCTGTACCCGTGGCGTTCCTGCGTCTGGGTGAGGCTCGTCGAGATGAATTCGCAGTCGCCGTTGCCCGCCGACTGGCCGCAGAGCGCGAGGGTGTCGTGGGTGCCGGGAATCGACAGGTCGGCCAGGCTGGCGTCGTCCGACACCCGTGCCATCCAGTCCCGGTTCGCCTCGGCGGCGGATTCGATGCTGCCGTAGTGGTCGTTGGCGAAGGCCGGCGTGGCCGGACCGGCGACAGCTGTCGCGGTCGTCGCGACCAGGGTCATGACGAGCAGGGCGATCGCTGGCCTGGGCTGTCGGGAGCGCCGTGGCCACCGGAGAACCGGCTTCTTCGCCGGACCCGGTGGGGCGGATGCTGAGTGTGTCGTCGGCATGGCAGACCTCCGGCAGGCGTGATCGCGCGTGCGAGCACGCATCGATGGAACTACCCGCAGTCTTGGTGCCGCGCCGCGTCGAGACATCTGTCAGATGACGACGATCTACGCCGCCGGTGCCCGCCGAGGGCAGTAGGTTCCGTCGCTCAGCCGGCCTCGGCCGCACACGTGATGTCGTGCCGCGGACGCTGGCCGGTGGTGAGGAAGGCCGTCGCCGTGTTGTTGGCGCACATGTTCTTGGCGAAGAGCAGGTAGGCACCGTGGCCACCCTGGTCCACCGTCACCATCCGCGCCCGGTCACCGAACGCGTTCCTGAGTTCGCGGGCGCCGACCAGCGGGGTCCCGGGGTCGCGAAGGTTCTGCACCATCAGCACGTTCGACGGCCCTCGGTCACCAATTCGCACCGGCCGCTCGACCGGGGACGGCCAGAATGCGCACGGACCGATATTGGCCGCGGCGGCACCGACCATCGGGTACTTGACCCGGTGGACCGCGACGGCCCGCTGATAATCGCGGACGGAACTCGGCCACTTCGAATCGCCGCAGATGACATGCAGGCGGCCGGAGACGGCGTTGTCGATATTCGCGGGCGGCGGCTCGGGCGGCATCGACTCGTTCGTGTCGAGCGCTTTCCACACTGCAGCCAGGGTGGGCATGCTCACGTCGCTGTAGAGGTGGTCGAACGTGATCCCCCGGAACAACGAACCGTCCACGCCCTGCACCGGTGACTTCTCCAGCCGCGCGGCGAGGTCGAAGAACTTCGCGCGCACCTGCTTCGGCGTCGTGCCCAGTCCGTACTGGGGATTGGCGGCGGCGAACGTCGCGAAGTCCGGGAACCGGTCCTCCAGGCCGCGGCCGAGCCGTCGCATGGCGGTGAGGTCGTAACCACCGGGGCCGAGGTTGCTGTCGAGCACGAACCGGTCACTGTGCTGGGGGAACATCGTCGTGTAGACCGCACCGAGGTAGGTGCCGTACGACACACCGAGGTAAGAGATCTTCGGCTCGCCCAGCGCTTCCCGAATGCGGTCCATGTCCCGTGCGGTGTTCGCGGTGGTGATGTGGGGCAGCAGCGCGGCCGTCTCCGATGTCGCACACTGCCGGGCCATCGCCTTCGCGATCTCGGCGTCCTTCCGTACGCCGGCCGCGTCAGCCGGGTACCAAAGGTTGCGCCGGGCGATCTGCTCCGGCGTCACGTCACAGGTCACCGGCGAGCTGTGGCCCACACCGCGCGGGTCGAATCCGATCACGTCGTACTGGTCCTGGACGCTGCGCGGCAGCGGCTGCGGCGACAGATTGCCGGCGAGCAGGCCCGGGTAGATCAGTCCCCCGGCGCCGGGACCGCCCGGGTTGGTTACCAACACGCCCCGGCGCCGCGACGGGTCCTTGCTCGGCAGACGGGAGACCGCCACGTCAAGCTGCCGCCCCTGCGGCTTCCGATAGTCCAGGGGAACCTGGACCGTCGTGCATTCCAGTCCGGGCAGCGCGCTGTCGGCGGGGCACGGACCCCACTTCAACCCGCTTTGCGCCGTCGCTTGGGAAGCCCCCAGAACCGACACCAGCGACATCGCCGCGACCGCCGAAACGAGCACGACCGACAAGGTTTTTCGCATCTGACTCCCCTACTCAAGACTTGCCGCACCAGTGAAAACCCTGTCGCCGCCACACGGTCGAGGCAGTGTCCGCGCACGATCTACTGTCCGGCGGAGTCGCCCGTGATCCGCGTGGGCGGATCCGGGGTCTCCGCCCCACCGTCGACGAGTTCGTACTGCAACGCTCCGGAGGGACAGCGCCGGATCACTTCGGCCAAGCGCTCGGCCTCGGCAGCGTCGGGTCGGATCCACGGGCGCTGGCCCGGGTCGAAGACCTCCGGCAAGCTGCGGACGCACTCGGCGGCATGCAGGCAACGCGTGGCCTGAAAGGTCACGGTGATCGACTGGCCCTCGTATGCCTTCTTCGCGGTTCCGCTGCTCATACCGACCTCCATCTCGCTGACTTGCCCTGCTGTTCAGTCGCTGACTCTGCTGCGGGACTGGTACACCAGGTCCTGGTACTCGGGGTGCCGGGCGATCCACCCCGCGAAGAATGGGCAGGTGGGCAGGACCAGCAGGCCCGCGGCGCGGGCCTCGTCGAGGCCGGTGCGGGCCAGGGCCGCCCCAACTCCCCTGCCCTCGTACTCCGACGAGACCTCGGTGTGTACGAACGCGATGAGTTCCGTGGTGCGGATGTACTGCGCGATACCCGCGACCTTGGACTCTCCCTCGAACCGAGCCTCGTACTGTTTGGCCTCGGGGGCATCTTTCACATTCACTACCATGTGTCCTCCATCAGATTCATGTCCGATACGGGGCCGACCGGCGCGGCGGTCACCACCCCAGTGTTCGGCGCTCACCCGGCTACGAACAGTGACACCAGGTCACCAGCGATCGTGACACCGCGTCACTGACGCCTCGGGCGCGTCCACGCTGTCATGGAGGGACGCGCTCGTCGTGGTCCAGCAGGACACGTGCGTGCAACACCGCAAGCGGCACGGCTGCCGCGTCCAACGGCCAGACCGATTTCGTCCGCTGGCCGCGATGGGCCGTGCTCGCATCACGGCCAGGCGACACTGGGGTGAGACATGGAACTGTTCGGACGGCACGCCGAGACCGCGGCGCTGGACCGGCTGCTGGATCGGGCGGCGGATCGCGCGGGTTCCGGGCTCGTGCTGTGGGGTGAGCCGGGCATCGGCAAGACCACACTGCTCGAGTACGCCGTCAGTGCGGCATCCGACGCGACGGTGCTGCGGTGTCGGGGCACCCGGATGCTGCGGGTCTCGGTGCCGCGTGGGGTGCGAGCGCTCAGCGCATCGGCGTACTGGCTTCGTGGACGGGCAGCGCTGTTCGACGGCCGTCCACAGAAGGCGCTGAGTGACCTGCTGTGCCTCGTCGAGTCCGGCCACGAGGCATCCCACGCCACCATCGCGCTGCTCGCCGCCGTGGACACCGTCGAAGCGGCGGTGCAGGTCGGCAGCAGCGACGTCGCCGTGGCTCAGGTCGCCATGGTGCAGGAGTGGGCGCAGCGTACGGGTGCGACCTGGGCCCACACAGCCAGCCACCGTCTCCGGGCCCTCGTCCAGGGCGGATCGGCGGCCGAGGTCTCGTTCCGAGCCGCCCTGGACGTCGCGGGGGCGGGGGCGCATTCGTTCGAGTACGCCCGCACTCGGCTGCTCTACGGGGAGTGGCTGCGGCGGGCACGCCGCCGGGCCGACGCCAGTACTCAGCTCGCCGCAGCCGCCGAGACCTTTGACCGCCTGGGCGCGGACCCACTGCGGGTGCGGGCGCTACGCGAGCAGGCCCTGACCGACCCGGGCGGCACCCCCCGCGTAGCCGATCCTCCGACAGCAGCCGGGCTGACCGCGCAGGAGCTCCGGGTCGCGCAGCTAGCCGCGGACCGTCTGACCAATCGGGAGATCGCGGCGCAGCTGCTCATCAGCCCCCGCACGCTCGGCCACCACCTGGCCAACGTCTACCCCAAGCTGGGCATCACCTCCCGTAGGCAGCTGGCCAGGATCGACTTCGCTGGAGACCTACGGCTCAGCTAGGGCCTGTGTCGAAGTCCTCGGTCGAGCCGAGGCACAGTCCGGCCAGGGGCTTTGACACGGGCCCTAGACGCCCACGGGCGCACGACCGGTCCGCCCGTGCGCCCATTGATGCCGCGCCAGTCTCTGTCGTCACGATGCAGATTTTCGGTCCCAGCGAGATGGGTTGTCCTCCAGCGCGGAGCGGTCCCAGCGCCCGAGGTCCGCGGCGGCCTCGTAGGTGGTGCGGAGGAACTCGGCGACCGCGCGGTCCGGGTCCGGTGCCGCGCGTACGACCTCGTAGGGCAGGAGGAACTGCTGGAATTCGCTGCTGAAGTACGCGCCTTCGGGGCCGATCCGTTGCTCGGCGAACCCGTCGGGTGCGGGGTAGGCGTACGAGTAGAAGGCACCTTCCTCACCGCCGCCGGGCCAGAACCCGCAGCTGGACAGCTCGCGGGAGTAGCCCTCGACCATGACCCAGTCCCCGCAGTTGGGCACGCCCCCCGGGTGCGGCGGGGCCGACCGGCCGGAGAAGCGGGTGCAGGCGAGGTCCATCCCGCCCCAGAAGAAGTGCACCGGGCTGACCTTGCCCACGAAGTGTGAGCGGAACTCGCCCATCACCCGGTTCGCCTGCAACAGCTGTCGCCAGAACAGGGCGGCCGACTCACCGTCGTAGGAGGCGTGCTGGTGGTCCTCGGCGAACGGGATCGCCGGGTCGACCTCGTTGGGGCGCGGCCGGATCGGTGCCTCGATCCCGAGCTCGTCGAGCATGGCCATGACCCGCGAGTAGAACTCGGCGACCGGCATCGGCCGGAGCGGGAGGCTCTGCGCGCCGCCGTCGCTGGTGCGAATGTCGAGCCGATGATCGATGAAGTCGAACTCGATCTCGAAGGCTCCCGTGCCGTACGGGATGGCGGATGTCGTCAACCCGCGCGGGCTCACGTACAGGGTCACCTGCCACCAGTGGTTGAGAAACGGAGCGTGCGCCATGCGGATCTTGCCCACGATCTGGGTCCACATGTGCAGGGTGTCGCGAGTGGCGGTCCAGTCCGAGACCCGCAGGCTCGGCCAGCTCGTCGTCGTTGCCAGGCTTGTCATCGCTTCTCACATCCTTGGCGCTGTCACGAGAGGGTGACGGTCGCCGTGCTCGGGTGCTCGGGTGCTCGGTTCGGCCGGCCGCGCCCGTTGAGCGCACCCCGTGCGCAGGCGCGTCCGGTTGGGTTCTAGGTAACGAGTGTCGGACGCTACGGCCGGCACCGGATCGGCCGGTCAATCGGTCGGTTCCGGCGGTGCTACGTGAGGGATTCGTTGGCCAGTGCTCCTGGCCCCCAGGACAGCATGCCTGACCAGCTCGGACCAGGTTGACGATCGAGCTAGCGCGGCAGGTTGAGCAGCGCGACCGCGCCGATCTCGACGACCTGGCCCGGGAGCGCCAGTTCCACGGCCCCGAAGGTCGTGCTCGTCGGCCGGTGGTCACCGAAGTAGGCGCTGTGCGCGGCGGCGGCCGAGCCGAAGTTCTCCCGCCGGTTGGTGAGGATCACGGTGGTCCGAATGACCTGACGGCGCGTCGCACCGAAGTGCTCCAGCAAGCGGTCGAGGTGGGCGAACGTCATCTCGCACTGCTTGTGGATGTCGTTCTCACCCACGATGCCCTGGTCGTCGTGCGAGAGTTGGCCCGGAGACGTAGACCGTGTCGCCGACCCGGAGCGCCACCCCACGAGTGTCGGACGCTGCGGCGTAGCCCAGACCCCACGGGCTGCGGGCGATATGACGCACAACCTTCAGCCTCGGTGTCGAAGGGGACTCCTGATGACGGACCTGCCCGTGAACCGGAGGCGCCTGCTCGCCACCGCCGCTTTGACCACCGGCTCGGCGGTCCTGATCCCGGCCGTGGGCGCCGGACGGGCCACCGCCGCCGCGCCTCACGTCACCCTGCCCGAGCGCGGGATCCACGACGCGAGGGCGGCGACAACCTGGACGGACGGGTTCCTCACCGGCAACGGTGAGTACGGCGCGGTCCGGTACGGAACGCCGCCCTCGAGAAGGTGATTTTCGATAACCATCGTTTCGTGCTGCCCAACGGGAGCCGGGGTGTCACCTCGCCGGTACTCCAGGGGCGGCTGGCCGACGCGCGGGACAAGGCGCTGGCCGGGAACTACGGCGGAGCCAACACGGATTTCGCGGCCGGCTGGAGCCTGCGCTGGACCCAGACCTACCACCCCGGCTTCGAGTTGCAGATCAGCACGCCCGGCATGACCACGGCCAACGGGTACGCCCGCATCACCGACTTCCGGACCGGAGAGGTCACCTCCACCTGGACCGACAGCAACGGCACCTGGACCCGGCGCGCCTTCGCCTCCCGAGCCGACAACGTCGTCGTACACGAACTGACCCCGGCCCCAAGGCACCGGTACGCGGGCGGCACGCTCGCCGCCCGCGTACCGGACCGGGTCAGTTGCCGCCGATCACCACGACGGCATCCGTGGCCGCCTCGACGCGGTGGATGGGCGTGAAGTCCGCCCGGCTCGAGCTGTTGCTACAGGTGATGATGCCCTCGGCGGTGAGGTCGTTCGTCGCCGAGGTGGCGGTGTTCCATCGCGTGACCGGTCCGCCCGAGTCGCCACCGAGCACCGGACCGTCGCTCGGGTGCCCGGTGACCGTGTCGACGACAACCGTCGGCGTGCCGTTGCAGTCGGTGTTGTTGGTGTCCCGGACCAGGCCGTACACCAGACCACCGTTGGCACCGGACAGGTAGACCGCCGACCCGATGGCGGGCCATCCGGTCAACTTCGCCGTCACCGGGTGTGACGTGCTGGTGTCCCGCCCACCGAACCAGGAGTGCCGGCTGAAGTAGGCGCCGTTCTCCCCCGCCAGCATGGCGACGTCCGTGCCCAGGCTGTAGTAGTTCGAGCTGACCCGCAGGTTCCAGCCGCCGTGCCAGAAGTTGCGCTGGTTCGGGCCGCAGTGTCCGGCGGTGGTCACCCAGTTGCTGTTGGTCCCGCCGCGGGTCATCCGGAATCCGGTCGTGCAGAATGCGTCCGCGGTACGGGCGTTTCCGGGAACGCTGTTGAACAGTGCCAGCCCACCGTAGTAGGGGACGCTGTCGACCCGGCGGCTCGCCTCGACAGTTCCGGTCTTCGATAGGGACACCCTCGGAGTCAGGGAGGTGGCCTTGACCGCCGCCGCGACGAGGGCCTCGGCGTCGCCGGAGGCGTCGATGACAATCTGCGGTGTCAGGCGGTCCAGCCATACCTGGTGCACACTCCCGGCGCTGCCGCCGGCCCAGGCCCGGGAACTCTTCAACGCCTTCGTGGCGGTCTCCAGCCGCCGCATCGACACCGTCGTGGTCTCGAACCGGACCGGCACCTCGCCCGCCTGTCGCGAGCGTGCCGCCACCTCGGCCCGCAGTCGCGCGCCGTCGGCGTTCGCCACCTGCCGGACGACCAGTTGCCCGGTCTTCTCGTCGAAGTACGTGCCGCCCGAGCCCTCCGGACTTCCGGCGGCAATGGCTTCCAGGTGGTGGAACTGCCGGTTCATCGCGTCGACGTCGACGGCCGGGGCGAAACCGGCGAGCGACGGTTGTGCGGCCGCTCGGTCCGGGGACACCGCTGCCTGGGCTGCGGACGTCGTACCCGCGACCGCTACGAGTACACAACTCACAAACACCATGCGTCTACGCACGGAACCTCCTCTTGGGGCGATGGGCTCGATGCCGCTACCTTCGCGCGGGATGCCCGCAGTCCCCTTGCAATCCGCCTGCAGTCCGCCTACCGCCGGATCGCGGTGGCCCCACCTCGGCCTACGGAACGCACGAATGCGGGCCCCTCCCGTGGAGGGCCCGCATCCTTTCCATGTCCTCTTTGACGGGCGGTCGGGCAGCCGGGGCCGGCGACGGTCAGAAGATGTTCATGGCGATGCCGTTCGTCAATGAGGTCGTGCTCTGGACCCCGTCGATCTTGATCGGATTACCGGAGACGTGTTTCACGAAGATCCGCATGATGAAGGTCCGGGTTCCGCAGGTCGGGTCGATCGGCACGCCGGTGAGGGCGAAGTTCGCGACGTAGTGGTGGGCGTCGTCGCGAATCGTCTTGCGCGAGGTTGCGGTGCTCGTCGTGCGGCAGGTGTGGGCGGTCCGGTCGAGTTGGATGAACTCGAAACGCACGTCGACCACCGCATTCGTCCCGCGCGGCTGCTCGTACGCGTCGATGGCGCTCTTGCATGACGCGGTGCCCGTGTAGCAGGTGGTCAGTTCCAGCGTCGCCAGCGCCTGAGCCGAGGTCGCATTGGCGGCGGCGTTCCATTTGTGCACGGGGGTGCCGTCGTCGTAGAACACCCAGGCCGTAGACGTACCGGCGCCGACGTAAGTACAGGTGCTCGACGTGCCGGTGCTGCTGCACGCCGGGTTCTGCCACCACCGCGCACCCACCTGGCTGGTGTCGCTCACCTCCAGCCAGGTGTCTGTCGCGACGGCGGTCAGGTAGTAGCCGTCGAGCGAGGTGGAGGCCGTGTACCCGTACATGCCGCAGGTGTAGGTGCCCGCCGATGGCGCGGTGAAGAGCAGGTCGGCGTAGATCGGCAGGTGCCCAGGCTTGGCGTAATAGGTGGTGTCCGAGCCCTCGTGGTTCCGCGACGACGTTGATGTGGTGCCGACGACTGCGCCGGCTGGGTTCACACACTTCAGGGTGTTGTTCATCGACACGATCTGCTGCACGCTGCTGGTCGCCTGGAGGCGTCCGCGCACGTGCCGGGATTCACCGGCCGCGAGGGTGACCGTCCTGCTCAGCAGACGCTCCTCGACCCGCGAGTGGAAACTGTTCGCGCTGGTCAGCGTCACCCGGGTCACGGGCCCGTCGTCGGCATGCGCGACTGTCGCCGCGGACATGACGACTGACAGAACAGTCAAGACCAGGCTGAGGATTTTCCGCACGTATCGGCTCCTGCCAGTTGATGGGCCAGTCCGACCACTGTCACGTGACGCGCTTGCAGAACCCATGCACTCGTCCGGCTCGGCTCGCAAATCGACCTCGACCAGGGAGGACGGGCGACAGCGCAGGCGCGACGTAGTGAGCATCCCGATCCTTCTGAAGCGCGCCCCGTCCCATAGGTGCCCGGCCGAGCGGGAGAGGGAGTCGTCAAGGAGGGCCTGAAGCTCCATTGAGCTCATCCGGGGTTTCGCGCAAAGAGCTAGACGCCGCAGGGGCGTCGGATCGCGCCTTCACCTCGTCAGCAGACAACCGATATCCAACTAGGGCCTGTTTCATAAGGGCGGTCGAGCCGAGGCGGAGTCCGGGCCGCGATCCGGCAAGGCGCGGTGTTCGGATCTGATCATTGCGGCAGGCTATGGCCGCTGACGACCACGGTCTGGCCGGATTCTGCTGCGAGTTCGGCATCGTCTGGTCCTACGGCGACTGCGGACTGCGGTCTCTTGTCTGTGACGACGAGCTATTCGCGCTGTCGGCGTCGTTGCCACTCGCATCGGCCAACGTTTGCGCTGATGGTGGCAGCAACGGCAGCTGCACTGCTGTATCGATGATTGCAGCCTCAATACGCAGCCCGATCCCTGCCAGGACAAGGAGTCCCGCAATGACATACGTTTCGGCGTGCCCGGAGTCGCTCGCCATCGTGAGCACGCAGGCCAGGAAACCTCCAGCTATCGCCATGGTTCCAAGTACACGCTTGCTGGCAGCTCGCCGAGATCGAAGGTCCACAGGGCGACCGTACCCGGAGACTTCGCTTCTCACCCTCGCCTGCGCCATCACCTGCTGGCGCCGACTCGACCACTTCCAAAGAGTTAGGAGCTCTTAATGATGCTGGCCGTGTCCGGTCGAGGTGAGGACCGTTCTACCTGAACGTCGGGTGACACCAGCAGCCCTGCCCGGCTACTCCTCCACCGACTTGCGAGATGCCCCATTTAGCCTCGCCCGAATCTCGGCGAGGGCGTGCGATGCGCGGGCCTCGACGAGCCGGTACCCGGCCCGGTGAGCGAGGTCGATGGCGAGCGTGGCTCGGGCCTGGGCTTCGTCGAGGACATCGAGGTTCAGCAGCGCCATGGCCGAGCCGCGCAACGCGTCAGCCTCACACCAGCGGAAGCTGGTCGAGCGCGCCACCTGCAGGGCTCGGTTGTGATGGTCTGCGGCTTCGGCGGGCAGGCCCAACCGCAGACAGACATCACCGAGGGCGTTGAGCGCCCACGCTTCGGTGCCGCGGTCACTGATCTTCCTGGTCAGTTCGACTGCCGACCGGGCGTCGTCGAGGGTTTGCTCCGATGGGCCGGTCTGACAGTGCAGCAGCGCACGGCCGGACAGCGCGGTCGCTTCGCCGTAGTGATACCCGAGTTCACGGTTGGCGGCCAGCGCCCGGGCGTAGAACTCCTCGGCCGTGTCCGGGTTGCCGAGGTCACGGTGCACGTTCCCGAGATCCACGAGCAGGACGGCGACGCTGAAGCGGGCGCGTTGCCGCTCCCCCAGTTCCAGCGCCCGGCCGAAGTGCTCCAGCGCTTGGTCCAGCAGGCCCAACTGCCAATAGGCGAAGCCGAGATTCGCCAGTGTCATGGCGCTCCCGGCGCCATTCCCCAACTTGTGTTGAAGGTCCAGCGATTCCAGCCCGCAGTCGATCGACGCGTGGGGGTCACCGAGGCGCTGGTGCACCGCACTGAGATTGTTCAGCACGGCGGCGCGGCCTTCGTGCCAGCCGTCGGCCGCGTTCCGCCGTAGTGCACTGTCGAGATGGTCTTGTGCCTCGACGTAGTGGCCCATGTTGACGTAGGCGAGCGCGATGCTCTGGTGCATCGCAGCTTGCGCCCGTTCGTCGCCCTCGCCGTGCGCGGCTTCCAGCCCCAACGAGGCCATCTCCACCCATTCCGTCCGGTGACCGCGCTGGTGGAAATAGGCGCGGAGGGCGTCGACGATGTGCCATGCCAGCGGTCGTGGACCTCGCGCCGCTGCCTGACCGACCGCGGCGGCGAGAGTCGGCCACTCGGCGTCGAGCCAGGCGAGCGCACTGTTGTTGTCCGGGAAGCTGATCCCGTTCTCCACCTTCCTCGGCAGCCGCAGAAAGTGAGAGATGAGCTGCCTGCCCGCCGCGTCAGCCGTGTGCAGGTAATGGTCCAGGACGAGTCGGCGAGCGTGTTCGAGCTCGACAGCGGTGTCTTCTACCAGCGCCCGGCCGACCGCATACCTTCGGAGCAGGTCGTGGAGCCGGAAGCGCCCGCGTGTGTATTGCTCGATCAGGTGCGCCGCGGCCAGTGCCTTTATCAGTCGGTCAGTCCGAGCCGGGGGCAGCCCGGCGGCCACGCTCGCGGGCAGTGCAGTGAACGTCGGTCCCGGCAGCAGCCCGAGGCGACGGAAGAGCAGGCGATGCTCCGCCGGAAGCGCCCAGTAGGACGAGGCGAACGCTCTCGTGACGGCACTTTCCTCGGCGCCGTCCACGGTGAACCCGGCCAACCGGTCGCCATCGGAGAGTTCCTGCACCAACCCGGTGATCTCCGCCTTCGGAATAGCGACGATGTTGGCCACCGCGATCCGCAGTGCGAGCGGCAGGTGACCGCAGAGATCCGCCAGCTTCCCGGCTGCGGCTGCTTCGGTGGCGACCTGGTCGACGCCGAGCGAGGCCTCCAGCAGCCGGCGAGAGTCGGCGGCGGTGAGCACGGACAGCGACAGTGTTTGCGCGCCGGTGCGGGCGATCAGCTCTCCGAGCCGCTGCCTACTGGTGAGGATGACCGTGCCCGCCGACGGAATCAGCGCGTACACCTGGGCGGCGTCGCGCACGTTGTCCAGCACCAGCAGGACGCGGTGGCCGGCCAGCAGTGAGCGGAACAGGGCGGCCCGGCCCGCCGCATCCGCTGGGATCAGCCGGTGATCGACACCGAGGCTGCTGAGCAACTGGAGGAGTGCGGCGGACTCGCTGAGCGGGTCGTGCTCGGCGTCGAAGCCACGGAGGTCGAGGTAGAGCTGCCCACCCGGGAACCTCTCCCGGTGGCGGTGGGCCCAGTGGAGGGCGAGCGCCGTCTTGCCGACGCCGGCGGTGCCACTGATTACCCAGATCTTCGGGCCCGACGCGGATTCCAATCCGGTGTCGAGCCGGGCGAGTTCTTCTGCGCGTCCGGCGAACCCGTGGGCGGCGGGCGGTAACTGCGCCGGTCGTACCGGCTCGGGTGGTGATGTGTCGATGGGTCTCGCGGCCGGATCCAGAGCCGGGTCCGCGCGCAGGATCGCGGATTCCAACCGCACCAGTTTTGGTGCCGGATCGAGGCCGAGGTCGCCGGCCAGTCGCTTCCGCAGCGTGCGATAGACGTCGAGCGCGGCGGCGGTGCGGCCGTCGCGGTGCAGGGCCAGCATGAGTTGGCCCACGAGCCGCTGCCGCAGCGGGTGGTCGGTCACGAGCCGGGTGAGCTCGGCGAGCAGCCGTCGGCCGTCGCCCAGCCGTAGTTGGGCGTCCAGGCGGTCTTCCAGGGCGGTCCATCGGGCTTCATCGAGGTGACCGCACAGGCGTTCGGCCACTTCGGTGGACGCCACGCCTGCGAGTGCCTCGCCGTGCCAGAGGGCGAGCGCCTGGTCGATCAGCTCGACCGCGCGCTCGTCTTCCGACGAGCGAGCCGCGAGAATCAGGTCCGTGAACCGATGCGCGTCGATCACGAGCGGATCCACGTGTATGACGTAGCCCGCTCCCCGGCCGACGATGGCGGGCCCGTCGCCGACCTGCCGAAGCGCCGCACGTAGCCGGGATACGAGCGTCTGGATCGAGGCTCGTGCGGACGCCGGCACATCCTCGCCCCAGACGAGGTCGACCAGCCGGTCCAGCGGCACCATTCGGTTGGGTTCCAGCAGCAGGACCGCGAGCACCAGGCGCTGCTTGCGCGAACCGAGATCGACCTGTTTCCCGCCCGCCCATGCCTCGACTGTGCCCAGGATCCGAAACTCCACGATCCTAACCCCCCGACTGTTCGCCGTTATGCCGCGATCGATCAGATCGACCTGGCATTGGACACGCTGCAGGTTGCGATCCGGCGCAGGCGCTTCAACGTCCCACCAGCCGAATACGAAGCGTTACGCGCGATGACCAAACCCGCGCCGTCGTCGCGTGTTCGATCATGCGGTTTGGACGGTGAAGGCCAGCGTCGCCGAGCAGATGACCAACATGGCTGTCGCGTTCAGGAACAGGTTGCGGCCGAAATCGCGGGCGCGGACGTGCGCCGAGACCGCCACCGCGAAGTAGCAGACCAGCGCCGCAGACACGAACACCGCCAGCGGCGGAACCCAGATCCCGACGATGAGCCCAGCCGCTGCGGCAGCCTTGAGCGGGGGGAGAAACTTCCAGAAGCGTTCGGGGAACCGGACGTCGGTCAAACATTGCCGAATGAAGGCGACCGGCTTTACGCATAGCAGCGCGTCGCAGAGCTGGATCACTGCCAACAAGGCCAGCGGCCACCAGGGTTGCACCATCTCGAAGGACTCCTCAGGTAAGGGGTCACGATCAACCACACTGGACGTGAATGAAGCCTCACCATGTCGGACGACGGTGACCCGCCATCGTCTACGGCCCGTTCTCGACTTCTGCTGCCGTGCCGGTCAGCCACCCTGCCTCAGTGGAAAGGCTCAGCCCTCCTCGGTGTCTTGGCCTTCTCACGTGCCCGGCTGTCGTCGGGTGGCGGCAGCGGGTGGGGGGTGCGCGCCCGCGCCGAGGACGTGCTTGGCCACCGCGTCGGCGCAGGGGGTGTGCGCGCGCCAGTGGAGGTAGCCGTCCGGGCGAATGAGCAACGCTGTGCCGGGCTTTGCTCGGTAGGCCCGGCGAAACGTACGGTCGTGGTCGATGACCACCCGGCCGGAGAACGACGTCGACCGCGCGGGCGTGATCAAGCAGGTGTGCACCTCGTCGGGAAGAGCATCACAGTCGAGGCGGCCAGCGGAGGCGTCACCAACGAGGAGCAGCGTCCATTGTGGCCCGCGCAGTAGGTCGAACAGCCGCAGCGGCTGCCCGGTTGCGGTATCGACGAGGCGGGCGTCGGGGGCCCGATCGCCGGGTCGGACGCGGCCGCCGGACAGCTCGTCGTCCGCCAGGGGCCCGTCGTGGTAGCCAATGTCGATCTGGGACACACGTGCGGCGAGCCTGCGGTTGATCGAGGGTCGGCTGAGTAGCGGCAGGAGCAGGCGTTGCACGGCGAACCGGACGAGTGGATTGCGGTTGGTGACCACGTCGAGGATGTTGGTGCTTTGCGCCAACGCACGACGGGCGACGGGAAGGCGTTCAGCCTGGTAGGTGTCGAGCAGGGTGTCGTCGTGGCCGTTGAGGCAGGCGGCCAGCTTCCATCCCAGGTTGTAGGCGTCCTGGATGCCGGTGTTCATGCCCTGCCCTCCGGTGGGCGGGTGCACGTGCGCGGCGTCGCCGGCGAGCAGGACTCGACCGCGGCGGTAGCCCTCGACCATGCGGACGTTGACCCGGAAGTTCGACAACCAGGTCGCGTCGGACAGGCGAACCTGCGGGTGGCCGGTGCGTTCGTCCCATAGCCGCTGGAGGGCCTCCAGGGTGGGCTCGAGGTCGTCGCCGACGGCGATGCTCGCGCCGATCTGCCACTGCCCGGTCCCGGGCAGGCCAGCCAGACCGAGGAATGACCCGTCGGTGCCGAGCCATGCGTGTGAGCGAACGGCTCCGTCGACTTCGGGGCGCCAACCGGGAACTGTGACATCACCGAGCAGGTAGCGCTGCGTCTCGTCGGACGAGCCGGCGAACTCCAGGTCGAGTGTGCGGCGCACGGTGCTCTGCGCGCCGTCACAGCCGACGAGGTAGCGGACGGTCAGATCCTCCCGGCCGCCGTCGGGTGTAGTGACCACGGCGCGCACCGCGTCGCTACCAGCGGTGAACGACTCAAGGCGGGTGTTGAACCGAATCGCGGAACCGAGTTCGTGCAGCCGCCGTGCGAGCAGCGTGGTGGTGCGCCACTGGGGAATCATCACGATGTTCGGGTACGGCAAGTCCGCCCGCGGCTCGGCGAGACCGGCGGGTATCCGCGCAAGGCCCCGGCCATCGCGGTACAGGGTGATGTCCTGGCGCGACTGGCCGTGTCCCAGAACCGCGTCGATAACACCGAGATCGTCAAGCACCTCCAGGCTTCGAGGTTGCAGGCCCTTGCCTCGGGACTGACGAGGCAGTGCGGGCGCGGCCTCGATCAGCACCGCGCGAACTCCACGGCGGGCCAGATCGACAGCGAGGGTGAGCCCGGTCGGGCCGGCCCCGACGATCAATACATCGGCAGCGGGCATCTGTCTCCTCCTTCTAGGCGATGAACCCCGGTAGCAGTCACGATGCCCAGCGCGAGCGCAACAGCGACGGCAATCACGGCGCCCGTCCGCAGGCGGGGGCGCCCGAGTGGGACCTCAGACATGGGGAATCAGGTCTGGCAGTAGGTCGAACACCGCACGTCGACTGGCAGCGTCGAGCGGTGGGCGGATGGCGTTCGCTCCGATCAGGAGAAGATGCGGCAGCAGGGCGGCGGCACGCGCCCGGGTCGGGTCAGGCACAACGCGATTCCAGAGGGTCTCGAGGAAAGTGAGCCGTGCGCTGTCGACGCGTTCGACCACGCCACGCGCACCGTCGTTCCCGATCGCCCACGCCCGCAGCGCCCGATCCAGCTCGGCGTCGAACAGCTCGTCGAGCCGCGAGGGAAGGGCCCGCAGGGCATGGACCGGATCGACTGTCGCGAGCTCGCCTGACAGCCCATCCAACAGGTTGACCTGTCCATGCTCGATATGAGTCAGCAACGCCGCGTGGTAGTCGGCGACCCCCGTGAAGTGGTGATGGAACGACCCCTTCGTCAGGCCGAGGCGGGCAGCCAGACGGTCGATCCGCAGACCCGCCGGCCCCTCGTCGGTCAATACCACGACACCCTCGCCGAGCCAGAGTTCACGTGTTCCCATCAATCGACCGTACCATACGGTATGGTATGCAGCTTCGAGAATCACGTACCCCAGGCAGCGGGGAGGGACACGGACCCGCGCTCGTAGGGCGTGATGTCGATGCTCGTGACGAGGCCGTCGTGGACGCCGATCCGGATCAATGCGAATGGGTGGCCACCAGGGGCGATCACCGCTCCTGGGTGACCCTCAACGAGGACCGGGGCGGCGGCGGCGATGCGGTCCACGAACGCCCTGGTCTCCTTCGCGACCGGCCAGGCGCCCCGGACGACAGGCGCGGTGCCGTCCGCGAGGAATCCGAGGTCGGCCGTACGGACGACGTCAGGCGCCAGGAGCGTGACGAGCCGCGCGATGTCGCCGCCACGGGCCGCGGCGAGGAACGCGTCGATGATCTCCATCTGGTGGGCGGATCCCGGCAGGTCGATCGCACGAGCGTCCCTGAGCCGGATCCGCGCTCGACTCGCGAGCTTCTTCGCCGCGGCCACCGTCGTGTCGAGCACGGGTCCGATCTCGTCGAACGGGACGGCGAAGAGGTCATGCAGCACGTAGGCCACCCGCTGCGGGGGAGACAGCTCGTCGAGCACGACCAGCAGTGCCCGGGAGACGTCCTCACGACGGACGAACGCCTCGTCGGCCGCGAGCTGCTCGCCGGGGATGTCGTCGGCCGTGAGCGGGACCTCGCGCCGGCGATGGCGGGCGCGAAGCTGGTCGAGGCACAGGCGTGCCGTCACCGTGGTGAGCCAGCCCTCGGGGTTGACCAGTTGCGCCGGGTCGGCCGACCGCGCGCGCAGCCAGGCGGCCTGCACCGCGTCTTCGGCATCGTTGTGCGAGCCGACGATGCGATAGGCCAACGACATCAGTCGGGCCCTCGAGGCCTCGAAATGGTCGACGAGTTCCACGTCTGGTCACCTTTCCTGCGTGCCGGGCGTCAGTAGGGGCGAGAGACCACAACCTGATGAACCCACGCACGTGGAGGCACCTGTGAGTTTACCGATTACTCGATCGCGCCGGCGCGCGTCATGATCGCCGTACTGGAGGGCGTTCTGGTCGTCGCTACCATCCTTTGCGCCCTCGCCAACGCCATCGAGGTGACCGCCAAAGTGATCAGGGCGGACTTCGTGATGCGCAACTGCGCCGAGGTCGGGCTGTCCGCGCGGTGGATCCCCTACCTCGCGCTGGTCGAGGGGGCCGGCGTCGTGGGTCTGGTGCTCGGCCTTCTCGGCGTACGTCCCTTCGGATTGGCCGCAGCCCTCGGCCTCGTCCTGTTCTTCGTCGGCGCGCTCGTGGCTCACGCCCGCGCGCGGGTGTTCCACAACATCGCGTTTCCCGCGGTCTTCCTCGTCTTCGCCGTCGCCGCCGTGGGGCATTTCGCGTCGACGAGCGCCTGATCAATCGCCGACCGGCCTTTGCGGTGCACGGGCTGAGGGTCAGTGTGCCGGGGCCACCGATCCGTGCCGCCGAAGGAGATGAGGTGGCTGCACACCTCTACACATGACGCGCGTCACCCCGGGCCATGACGCCGCCGAACAGACGGTCCGCCGTGGCACTCACGGAATCCGGTTCCCGCCGTTGCCGGATTGGACGAGTCGGAAGAAGAGCCGGGCGGCGCTCCGCTGCGCTGCCCGTTGGAGGCGCGCGGCCACCCGGCGGTCCGGGTCTGGCGTGCTGCCGGTGGCCAGGCGTGGAAAGAGGGCTTCGGCGTTGGTGCGGTTGACCGCTCGCAGTTGCCCGAGTTCGAGGCAGGTGTCGATTCCGTTGGCGAAGTACTGCCCGGCCGGGATGGGCGCGAAGGGCCAGTCGCTGCCGAAAAGCACACGCCCGGGTCGGGCGAAGGCAAGCAGTGTGGGCAGGGCGGCAGGGCTTGAGGACAGGGCGGTGTCAAAGTAGAAGGTGCGGAAGTCGTCCAGGATGTCCAGCGGGCTGCGTGCGGTGTCGGCGGCGATGGCCAGGGCCATGCGGTGTGAGGCGTAGGGCAGAAAACCTCCGGCGTGGCTGAGGACGAACCGGATTCTGGGGTATCGCCGGAGAACGCCGGTTCGGACGAGGAGGTAGGCCGCTCGGGTGGTGTCGAGCAGGAAATCGGCGGCGAACGGTGGGATGCCGTCGATGGCTGGTCCGGGCAGGTCAGCGGGGTGGACGAAGACGACGGCGGCGCGCTCGTCCAGGGTCTGCCACAGCGCATCCTGGTCGGGGCCACCGAGGTAGTCGCCGTTGCTGTTGGCCAGCAGAGTGACGCCGTCGGCGCGTAGTTCGTCGAGGACGCGACGGGCCTCGGTGGTGGCGGCCGCGATGTGGGGCATCGGCAGGGTGGCGAAGAACCCGAATCGGGTTGGATGCTCGGCGGCCAGCCCCGCTGCGTAGTCGTTGAGCTGCCGCGCAAGGTCGCCGGCTTCGGTCGGGCTGGTGAGGAAGCCGGTGCCGGGATGCGCGGGTCGGAGGCAGCACGGCGATCGCACTCGACACACAACAATCGGCAGCCCGCGACGCCAAAGTGATCATCCCCGTCGTACTGATCGTGGTCTTCCTCATCCTCGCACTGCTGCTACGGGCGATCGTCGCACCGCTGCTGCTCATGGCGACGGTGGTGCTGTCGCTCGGAGCGTCCCTCGGCGTGAGCGCGCTGGTGTTCAACCACGTGTTCGACTTCGCCGGGGCAGACGCGAACTTCCCACTCCTAGTGTTCGTGTTCCTGGTCGCCCTCGGCATCGACTACAACATCTTCCTGGTCAGCCGGGTACGGGAGGAGACACAGCTACACGGCACCCGACAGGGTGCCCGGGCTGGACTGTCCGCCACCGGCGGTGTGATCACCTCAGCGGGTCTCGTCCTGGCCGGTACCTTCGCGGCGCTGGGATCACTGCCCTTGGTGTTCGCGGCGCAACTGGGGTTCACTGTGGCGTTTGGCGTACTACTGGACACGATGATCGTCCGCTCGGTGCTGGTCACCGCACTGACAGTGGACGTTGATCGATGGATGTGGTGGCCCAACGAACTGTTCACGCATCACGACGACCCCCGGCCGCCGGCGGGCACGCCCGAACCCGCTGCCCTGAGCGCACGCAGCTGACAACCGTCGGAACTGGGCCGTCCGGCGAGGGCTGGAACGGCCCAGTATGGCTGGAACCTGACCGCGTGGTTCCGGCTGAATTCGGTGGGTGACACGTTGACCGGGCCGGACGCAAACCGAGGGGAACGCGCCCAGCGGACAAGCGGCGGCGGCCGAAGGGCGCGCGCTTCCGCACCGATATCAGGCATGGACGCTCCTCCTCGACGGGTGGCTGGACAGGGGGGCAGCGGCCCCTGGGCAGCCCAGGTCTTCACGTATCTCCAGGAGCGGTAGGCCCGCCGCGTACCGCCGGAAGAAGCTGGCGGTCGGGGTGTCGGCTGTCGCGACGGCCTCCGGGGCGCCCGCCGCGACCACCGCGCCCCCATCCGGACCGGCTCCCGGCCCCAGGTCGATCACCCAGTCCGCGGACGCGGCGACAGCTATGTCGTGTTCGGCCACGACGACGGTGTTGCCCGAATCCAGCAACACGTCGAGCGCGTCCACCACACGCTGGATGTCAGACGGGTGCAGGCCCGAGACGGGCTCGTCGAGAACGACGAGACCAGCCTTGCGGCTCCCAGCACCGCGTTGGATGGCGGACGCCAGCTTCAGCCGCTGCGCCTCGCCGCCGGACAACTCTGTGGCGCTCTGCCCGAGTTGGAGATAGCCGAGCCCGACCTGGTTCAGAGCTCCCAGGGTTTCTGCGAGCTGTCGGGGCTCGGAGAACTGCTCCACGGCCTCGGCGACGGTGAGCTCCAGCACCTGATCGATGGCCAATCCCCGGTACGTAACCTCCAACGCATCCGGCTTGTAGCGCCGGCCCTCGCACCCGTCGCACACCACCCACACGTCCGGCAGGAAGTGCATGTCGACCAGTTTTCGGCCGTAACCGGTGCAGGTTTCGCAGCGGCCACCGCCTGCGGTGTTGAAGCTGAACCAGGAGGCGTCGACCCCGCGCCCGCGCGCGATGTCGGTCTCGGCGAACAGCTTGCGGACGATGTCGAACGCCTTGCTGTAGGTCGCCGGGTTGGATCGCGGCGTCCGTCCGAGCGGTTCCTGATCGACGACGGCGACCCAGCTGAATCCCTCGACGCCGGTCACCTCCCGCACCGCGTCGGTCGCCGTTCCGTCCAGGGCGGCCCCCACGCTCGCCCCGAGCGCGGCGAGGAGGCTGCTCTTGCCGCTGCCGCTCACGCCGGTCACGCAGGTGAGCCGACCAGCGGGGAACCTCACCAGGCTCGCGGTCACGTTGTGCGCACGCAGGCCGTGCAGCTCCACCCAGTCGGTGTCGTCCCCGGCGGGGCGGCGGGTCCGGTGCAGCCGCGGCCCTTCGCCGGCCAGATAGCGCCCGGTCAGCGACGTGGGATGAGCGGCCACGTCGGCGGGAGGCCCGGACACGAGGATCTCACCGCCGAATCGGCCGGCGCCCGGCCCCATGTCGATCACCCAATCGGCTCGGGCGATCAGCTCCGGGTCGTGCTCGACGAGGAGTACGGTGTTGCCGGCCTCGCGCAGCTCCAGGGCGATGTCGAGCAGGTGCGCCTTGTCCGCCGGATGCAGCCCGGTGCCGGGCTCGTCCAGGACGAAGATGATGCCGCTCAGTTCGGTGCTGAGCTGCGCGGCGAGTCGGGTGCGCTGCAACTCGCCCCCGGACAGTGTCGCTGCGCTCCGGGACAGTTGGAGACGGGCCAGGCCGAGCCGGTCAAGGATTCCGAGCCGGCGGCCGAGGTCCTGCAGCAGCGGTTCGCCCACCTCACGCTGCCGGGCGTCCAGCTCATCCGCGACGCGTTTAGCCCAGTCGCGTACCTCCCGCACCTCGACCTCGAGCAGGTCGGGGTAGGTCAGTCCGCCGAGCCGCACGGACCGGGCCACCTCGTCGTATCCGCTGCCGCCACAGGTGCCGCAGGGCTGCTTGCGCATGTACGGCAGGTAGCGCTGCTTGGCGCTGGACGTCTGGGCGTTCACGAACACCCGCTCCACCTCGGCGAGAGCGCCCCGCAGCGGCTGGCTCGAGGTGTAGGTCACCAGGGCCCGCTCATTCCTGTTCGTCATGTCGACGGTCGCCTCGATCTTCTCGTCACCTGTGCCGTGGAGCACGCAACGGCGGAACTCCTCGGGCAGCGACTGCCACGATCGGCCGAGGTCCACGCCCCGCTTCTCGGCAAGCGCCGGCACGAACGCGTGTTCCCCCGACCGCCATTTCGCGTACCAGGGCGAGGCCCCCTCGAACAGCGGAAGCTCCGGGTGGGTGATGACCAGGTCCTCCTGCGCCTGCCAGCGCCCGCCCACCCCGTGGCAGTCCGCACAGCTCCCCTCCGGCGTGTTGCGGTCGAAGTGAGCGGTCGTCAGATGCTCGTTTCCACTCTCCCCCGCCGGGTCTGCGCCGATCCCTGGAAGGCGCGAGTACAGCAGCCCCAGGTGCCCGTCGATGCCGGTGATCGTTGCGACGGTGGAACGGGGGTTACGGTTCAGGCGGCGTTGGTCGACAGCGAGCGTCGCGCCGAGGCCCAGAATGCGGTCGACCTTCGGCCGGTTGCGCTGCGTTATGTACTGCCGTACAAAGGGCGAAAGCCCTTCCAGATACCGTAGCTGGGCTTCGTTGTGCAGGGTGTCGATGGCCAGCGAGGTCTTGCCGCTGCCGCTCACTCCGGTGAAGGCGACGAGCTGTCCTTTGGGAATGCTGACGGACACGTCCCGCAGATTGTTGGTACGAGCCCCCACCACGTCGATGGTGTCGCGTCCCACCCTTGCGACGCCCGATCCGATTTCAGTCAACCTTCGTCCACCCTCTCGCCCACGAGGCAGGGCATGGGCGTGCAGCCCCTGCCCCTGCCCCTGCCGAACAAACCGAACACGCCCTTCGCCGCAGGTCGCCGTCCAGGGGACCTGCGTGGATGCCTCACCGATCTCCCATGACGTGGCTGGTCCCGATCCGGCCACTGCTGGGGGATCAGGGCTGGGACAGCGCAGTGAGCTTCGCGACGTCGGGCGCGTAGGCGGCCATCCAGTGCGGTTGCAGCCGGTAGTAGACAACATCGTTGTCCCAGTCGAAGAGCTCCTCGCCATAGAAGTCCTTGAGGTACGCGAGCAGGTCCGGCCAGTCATCCGCCGGCTCGCCGTCGTGGGGGTTGAGGATCTCGGCCCTGCCGTGCGTGAACACGCCCAGGTCCTCACCGCGCATGTGCGCGGCGCTCACTGCGGGCCGCGCCGAGAGGTGGCGCGCCTTGGCCGAGTCGCGCGCCGTGCCGAAGAGCCACTTGCCGTGCAGAAAATGCCCATCGACACCACTGATCCGCGGCTCGCCCTTCGCCGTCACTGTGGACAGGGCGAGGGTGCACATGCCAGTGAGGACGTGGGTGAGCTGCTGCGCGGTCAAGGTGCGCTCGGTGCTGATGATCGAGCGGAGGTGCGAGGTGGAACGGGACAGGGAGGCATCAAGGAGCGCCTGAAGCCCTGTGAGTTCTTCCGAAGTTTCGCGCACGAAAGTCCTTATCTGTTCGTATCTATCCGGGTTTCCGGTTTACGCCGCACCATCGGCGTCGACCAGCAACCCATGCTCGACCCAAAACCTGACACCTTGTGTCTTGATTTCTTCATCGGTTTCGCGCACACCACGTGAACGGCACACCCGAACTGACGGCGCTCGCAGGAAGTCCTGCCGGTCGACCTACCCACGTCGGCAGACCCGAGGCCCCGACGACGGCTCGCCGGGTGCGAGTGGGATGCGTCCGCCGCAGGGGTCGATCTGAGGGCCGCGGGCCACCTCGACGACGTGGCAATGGGTCACACCGGCGTGATGCGCTGGAACGTCCGCGGCAAATGGGTGGTCTCCAGAGGACATCACCCATGAGCCACTCATCGACGACGCGACCTTCGAGCAGGCCCAAGCGATACCGCAACGACGCGGACGGGGAACCGGCGGACAACACGTCCGACAGCGCACCCGCAACCCGTACGTCTTCCGGGGCATGATCTGCTGCGCCGCCTGCGGCCGACGCATGCAGGGCCAGTACAACCACGGCGAGCGCCTACTACCGCTGCCGCTTCCCGCAGGAGTATGCCCTCGCCAACCACGGTGAGCATCCGAGCAACGTGGACCTGCGCGAGGCTGCCCTCACCGACCTGATCGACAGCTGGCTGGCCTCCGCCTTCGCACCCCACCACATCGAATCAACGATCACCGCGATGACCGAAGCCCTGCCCTTAGATCATTCGCCCGCAGCGGGCACAGCAGCTCAGATGATCATCATCGAGTGCGACGCCAAGTTGGAGCGCTACCGCGCCGCCCTCGACGCCGGAGCCGACCCGGCGGTGGTCACCGGCTGATCGCGCAGACCCAGGCCGAACGCAGCCGTGCGGAGGCAGATCTCCGGCGAACACGGGCACCGCCCCGCGCAGGATGAGCCGAGCAGAAATCACGACCCTGGTGACCGCGCTCGGCGACATCACCACCGTGCTCCGCGACGCAGATCCCGCCGACAAGGCCGAGGTCTACCGACAACTCGGTCGCCGGATGAATACCAGCCTGGAACGCAAACGGTGCGCGCTGCAATCGATCTCAGCGCGCACCATGGGGCAATGGTTCGTGCCCGAGGGGCAACACGACCCATTGCCCCACCGCCGATGACGCACAGCGCAACTCTGAAGCTCGCGCAAGTCTAGCTGTGGTGGTGACCCCGCAGTACGGCGGCCCGGTCAGGATCGATCAGCTCGAACAGCCGCGACGGTCGAGACAGACCCCACACCGACGTGTCGACCAACTCGGCG